>DASPIV010000720.1:0-2890 GCA_035628955.1 Bordetella sp. | reverse complement strand
ACATGCCCATGTCGCCCACGGTGCGCTCGGTCGAGCCGGTGATCCGCCAATTGTTCATCGGCCGCGGCGCCGACGTCATGGTGCCCGACGCGCTGGAACGCAAGCTGTACGTCATACGCAAGACGGCCAGCCACGCCATCCAGGCCATGCGCCTGGCCCATGGCAAAGAGTATTTCGTGCCCTCGGCCTCGGTGCGCACCGTGGTCTACAAGGGCCTGCTGCTTGCCGACCAGGTGGGCCGCTACTACCGCGACCTGGCCGACCCGCGCACCGTGTCGGCCGTGGCGCTGGTGCACCAGCGCTTCTCGACCAACACCTTCCCGGCCTGGCCGCTGGCCCACCCGTACCGCATGATCGCGCACAACGGCGAGATCAACACGGTCAAGGGCAACTTCAACTGGTTGCGCGCCCGCGAAGGCATGATGCAGTCGGCCGTGCTGGGCGACGACCTGAAAAAGCTGTACCCCATTGTGTACGAAGGCCAGTCCGATACCGCCACGTTCGACAACTGTCTCGAACTGCTGGTGAACTCGGGGTATTCGCTGGCCCACGCCATGATGATGATGATTCCCGAAGCCTGGGAACAACACACGCAAATGGACGAAAGCCGCCGCGCGTTCTATGAATACCACGCGGCCATGATGGAACCCTGGGACGGCCCGGCCGCCGTGGCCTTCACCGATGGCCGCCAGATCGGCGCCACGCTCGACCGCAACGGCCTGCGCCCGGCGCGCTACCTGATCACCGACGACGACATGGTCATCATGGCATCCGAGGCCGGCACGCTGTCCATTCCCGAAAACCGCATCACCAAGAAATGGCGCCTGCAGCCCGGCAAGATGTTCCTGATCGACCTGGAACAAGGCCGCATCATCGACGACGCCGAGATCAAGCTGCAATTGGCCAACAGCCGCCCGTACCGCCAATGGATCGAGCGCCTGCAGATCAAGCTGGAATCGCTGCCCGCGCCCAAGCAGGCCGCACCGGCCACGCAGTCGGCCGTGTCGCTGCTCGACCGCCAGCAGGCCTTCGGCTGGACCCAGGAAGACTACAAGTTCATTCTGGAACCCATGGCATCCACCGGCGAGGAAGTCATCGGCTCGATGGGCAATGACGCGCCGCTGGCCGTGCTGTCGAACCGCGCCAAGCCGTTCTACAACTACTTCCGGCAGTTGTTCGCCCAGGTCACCAACCCGCCCATCGACCCGATCCGCGAACAGATGGTGATGTCGCTGGTGTCGTTCATCGGCCCCAAGCCCAACCTGCTGGACATCAATAACGTCAATCCGCCACTGCGTCTGGAAGTGTCGCAGCCGGTGCTCGATTTCGCCGCCATGGCGCAAATCCGCGATATCGAACAGGTGACGGGCAAGAAGTTCCGCAGCTACGAGCTCGACATCACCTACCCCGCCGCCTGGGGTTCGGAAGGCATCGAAGCGCGCGTGGCCGCCCTGTGCGCCCGCGCGGTCGACGCTGTTCAAAGCGGCTACAACATCCTGATCGTGTCCGATCGCCTGGTCGACAGCGAGCGCGTGGCCATTCCCGCGCTGCTGGCCACTTCGGCGGTGCACCAGCACCTGATCCGTGCCGGCCTGCGCACCGCCACCGGCCTGGTGGTGGAAACGGGCTCGGCCCGCGAAGTCCACCATTTCGCGCTGCTGGGCGGCTACGGCGCCGAAGCCATCCACCCGTACCTGGCGCTGGAATCGCTCGGCCGCATGGCCGACCCCGAAAAGGCCGTCAAGAACTTCATCAAGGCCATCGGCAAGGGCCTGAACAAGGTCATGTCCAAGATGGGCATTTCGACCTACATGTCGTACACCGGCGCACAGATTTTCGAGGCAGTGGGACTGCAGCGCACGCTGGTCGACAAGTACTTCACCGGCACGGCCTCGAACATCGAAGGCATCGGCATCTTCCAGGTGGCTGAGGAAGCGCTGCGCCAGCACCGCGCCGCGTTCAGCACCGATCCGGTGCTGGCCAACGACCTGGATGCCGGCGGCGAATACGCGTTCCGCGTACGCGGCGAAGAGCACATGTGGACACCGGATTCCATCGCCAAGCTGCAGCATGCCTCGCGCGCCAACAACTACCGCACGTACAAAGAGTACGCGCAGATCATCAACGACCAAAGCCGCCGCCACATGACGCTGCGCGGCCTGTTCGAGTTCCGCTTCGACCCCGCGCGCGCCATCGCGCTGGATGAGGTCGAGCCGGCCAAGGACATCGTCAAGCGCTTTGCCACCGGCGCCATGTCGCTCGGTTCCATTTCCACCGAGGCCCATACGGTGCTGGCAGTGGCCATGAACCGCATCGGCGGCAAGTCGAACACGGGCGAAGGCGGCGAAGACGAACTGCGCTACCGCGCCGAAATGCGCGACGGCAAGAGCACCGTCAAAGACGGCGACACCCTGGCATCGCTGCTGGGCAACGAACGCATCGAAGCCGACGTGCCCCTGAAGGCCGGCGATTCGCTGCGTTCACGCATCAAGCAGGTGGCCTCGGGCCGTTTCGGCGTCACCGCCGAATACCTGGCCAGCGCCGACCAGATCCAGATCAAGATGGCGCAGGGCGCCAAGCCCGGCGAAGGCGGCCAGCTGCCCGGCCACAAGGTGTCGGAATACATCGCCAAGCTGCGCTACTCGGTGCCCGGCGTGGGCCTGATCTCGCCCCCCCCGCACCACGACATCTATTCCATCGAAGACCTGGCGCAGCTCATCCACGACCTGAAAAACGTCAACAGCAAGTCGTCGATCTCGGTCAAGCTGGTGTCCGAAGTGGGCGTCGGGACCGTGGCGGCCGGCGTGGCCAAGGCCAAGGCCGATCACGTCGTGATCGCCGGCCATGACGGCGGCACCGGCGCGTCGCCCGTATCGTCGATCAAGCACGT
>DASPIV010000719.1:0-3177 GCA_035628955.1 Bordetella sp. | reverse complement strand
GCGGCGCTGCATTTGATAAATGGCTTTGCGAGCGCGATCCGAAAACGACAATCGAATGAGAATGAGTATGCGTTTTGGACGGCCCGCATCAACCGTGACGCCATTGCGGGCGTTGCGATGAACTGCAACCCCAAATTGCATCCGATAACGATAGTACGGAGCGCCGCGCATGGCTGCCTGAGCGGGCACGCGAGTGCCTGCCTGCACTTGAACCGCGGCGTTGGTGAATTGCAACGCTGCTAGCGCGTACGTGTCGCCAGCCAGATACCAGCGCGATCGGCACGATGTCCAACAGGCCGTGCCACGATACCGTTTCACCCGGCAACGCCCAGCCGAACAGCAGGCCCAGCGGCGGCATCAGGAAATGCAGCGAGCTGGCCGACGTGGTGGCCGGCTTCGTGCGCCGCCATCCCATGGTCAGGCTGTCGGTACGTTGCGATATCAGCACGTCGCTAAGGCGCGGCCTGGCCCGCGGCGACCTGGATGTCGCCCTGCTCAAGCGCGACCCGGAACCGGCCCCTGCCTGGCGGCAGCGCGCCAGATGCCGCACACCTTGCAGGAATTCTGCGAAAACGAGATAGCCGCCACGCCCCACGCTGTAGGCGCGGGGCGCGATTCAGGCCGCGGCGACCAGGGGAATGGGGAAGCTGTTGGCCGCCGGTGCGCCCGTTTCGACAACAGTGGCAGCGCTTGCCGGCGCGACGGCCATGCCTACTGACTGCACATTGCACACGCTGGAGCAGCGTCCGCCGGGCAGGTATTCGCGGGCCATGTCGGCGCAGCATCCGCAGCAGGTGGCCACGCCCAGATCGAACTGCAGGTCCGAAAGCGTCGTGGCGCCCGCGTCCACAGAGGCGCGGACCTGGCGTTCGGTGATGGCGTTACATACGCAAATGTACATGAGAATAATTATCGTGAGTTATTCCCATAAAAGCAAGCCAGTGCGCGCCACCTGCCGCCACGCAAGCGCTTGAAAACAGGGACAAATTACCCCGCAAACTAGCGCGCGGCATGCGCCTTGCGCAGGCTGGCCGGCGCGATGCGCAACGATTCGCGGTACTTGGCCACCGTTCGGCGCGCAATCACGATGCCTTGGTCGGCCAGCCGTTGGGTGATCTGGTTGTCGGAAAGCGGCTTGGCCCGGTCTTCGTCGGCCACCATCTGGCGAATGACGGCCTGAACCGCGGTGGCCGACGCGATGTCGCCGCCATCGGTGGCCACGCCGGAACCGAAAAAGTGCTTGAGTTCGAGCGTGCCGAAGGGGGTCAGCATGTATTTCTGGGTGGTCGCCCGGGAAATCGTCGATTCGTGCAGCCCCAGCTCACCGGCGATGTCTTTCAGGATCAGCGGCCGCATGGCGGCGGGGCCCACGCTGAAAAAAGCCGACTGGTGCGCCACGATGGCCTGCGCCACGCGCAATATCGTGTCGAAGCGCTGTTCGACGTTGCGTATCATCCAGCGCGCCTGTTGCAACTGGGCATGCAGCCCCGCATGGCTGGCTTCGCGCTGGTTACCCAGCAGCTGGGCATACAGCGCATTGACTTGCAGGCGCGGCACCGCTCCACTGTTCAGCACCGCCTGCCAACCCTGGCGGGTCTTGCGCACGATCACATCCGGTACTGCGTAATCGGCGGCGGGCACCGTCCAGGCACGCCCCGGACGGGGATCCAGCCGGCGGATCAGGGCGTGCGCGGCACGGGCCGTGGCTTCGTCGCAACGCAGGGCGTCGCGCAGGCGCGCCACGTTGCCGGCCGCCAGCAACGGCAAGTGGTCGGCACACAACCGGCGCGCGCAGGCCAGCACGGCCGGATCGGCCGCCTCGCGCAGGCGCGTCAGGTCGGGGTTGCGTAATTGCAACACCAGGCATTCCGCCATGTCGCGCGCCCCGATGCCGGGCGGATCGAACGACTGCAGCAAGGTCAGGGCCGCGCGCAGCTCGTCCAGGTCGCATTCGGCCTCAGGCGGCAGCCAACCCAGGATTTCTTCCAGCGGCGAGCCCAGGTAGCCGTTTTCGTCCAGCTCGTCGATCAGCAGGCCCACCAGGGCGGCGTCGCGGCGCCCCGCCCGGGTCAGCCCCAGCTGCCCCAGCAAATGCTCGCGCAGGGTGTCGCTGCGCGCCGTATCCGGGCCGTCGAGCCAGTCGTCGGGGTACACGCCGCCCGAGCCGGGCATTTCGTCGCTGCGGGACTCCGTCTCGCGCAGGGGCTCGTCGTCGATGGATGCCTCGCGCTCGGTCGGGGCATCCGTCTCGGCTTCGGAACGCTCGTCGTTGCGTTCGAGCATCGGATTTTCGGCCAGGGCCTGCGATATCTCGGTCTGCAGATCCAGCGTGGAAAGCTGCAGCAACCGGATCGATTGCTGCAGCTGAGGGGTCAACGTAAGGTGTTGACCGGTACGAAGTTCTAACGCTGGCCTAGTCATAGGTACAATATTTTGCATGATGAATCCCACCTCGCCCGAACGCGTCCGCCAAGATTGCCGCCTGATCGGCCAGACGTTGCTGAAACTGGCGCTGCCCAGGCTGCTGATCCGGGCCGTGCTGCTGGTCGTTGCCGCCATCGCGTGGCTACTGGTTGCTTCATGGCTGCTCGACTTCGGCCGCAGTCTGTCGTTTGAAAGCCTGCGGGCCCTGGGCCAGCAGACCAGCGACTTCCTGGTGCGCATCAATCCCTACGTCTGGTGGGGCGTGGTGGTGATCTGGACCCTGATCGTATTCTTTATCGTGCGTGCCTGGGTCGGCGCCGACGTTGCGGCGGCGCGGGCCCGGCCGGTGCCTTCGGCCGACCTGGCCGCGCTGGCCTCGCAGCTTTCCGACGAAGTCCTGTCGGTACTGCGATGGGTATGGGGCAGCCGCGACGAGCCCTACACCGTGGGCGACCTGCGCCAGGCGCTGGCTGAACTGCGCCACGGACGCATCGGCAAGATGGAACTGATCCGCCGGCAAGGCGATATCCTGGAAGGCCGGGCCCACCCGCTGCCTGCCGGCGGCTTGCCGCCAGGCCGGCCGCACGCCGTGCCCCCTACGGTGCCGCCCGCCGCCCCAACCGCAACCGTGCCGGCCGGGGCCCGCATCGAACCCAACTTGTAGCCTTTGCTGCCCTGGCCGTTGCGTTGCGGCCAAAAATATGTTTGACTTACGGCTTATGGCCGATATCCGATTCCCCCTCGCGATTGCCT
>DASPIV010000718.1:0-6201 GCA_035628955.1 Bordetella sp. | reverse complement strand
AGGCGCCGCACGAGGTGGGCAGCAACATGGCGCCCGCCTGCAGCAAAATGGGCAGCACCCCTTCGGCCTGGGCGGCGGCCTGGTCGCGCTGGCTGGCAGGCGCCACCATCAAGGTGACGCCCGCGGCCACCCGCCGCCCCTGCAACACCTGCGCAGCCGCCCGCAAGTCATCGAGCTTGGCGCCGGTACAGGCGCCGATATAGGCTACCTGCACGGGTGTATCGCCATAGGCCCGCACCGGGGCGGCGTTGGCCGGACTATGCGGAGCGGCCACCTGCGGCTCGAGGACGGCGGCATCGAAGTCATGCCACTGCGCGGCCGCATCGGGATCGGACTGCCAGCCGGCCGTATCGACTGCGGCGACGCCGGCCTGGCGCAAGTAGCGCCGCGTGGTCTCGTCGGGTGCCACCAGGCCGGCCTGCGCGCCCAGTTCCGCCGACATATTCGATAGCGTCATGCGTTCTTGCATGGACAGCGCGCGTACCGCTTCGCCGCAGAATTCCACCGCCTGATAGCGGCCGCCATTCATGCCATGGATGCCTATCATGTGCAGCATCATGTCCTTGGCGGTCACGCCATGCCGCAGGCGGCCATTCCACCGCATCATCAGCGTATCGGGCACCCGCATCCAGATCTCGCCGCTGGCGACCACGCCCAGCATCTCGGTGCTGCCCACGCCGAACATGTAGGCGCCGAAGGCGCCGCCGGTGGGCGAATGCGAATCGCCCCCCACGCAGAACATGCCGGGACGCACATGGCCGTGCTCGGACACCACCACATGGCAGATGCCCACCGAATCGTACACATGGGGCAGTGCCTGTTCGCGCGCCCACTCGCGTGCAATGCGCACGATGCGGCGCGATTCGTCATCGGCCTCGGGAACATAATGATCCATCACCAGCACGACTTTGGAACGGTCCCACAGCCCGGTGCCCAATTCTTCGAGCATGGGCTTGAGGCGGCGCGGGCCGCTGGAATCGTGGAACATGGCCAGGTCGACCTTGCACGTCAGGATTTCACCGACGCGTACGGCATCGCGGCCGGATGCGGCGGCCAGCAGCTTCTGGGCCAGGGTCTGGGCAGGCATGGGGCAGGACCTATTCAAGCGCTCACCCGCTGCGGCGCGGCGGCAGGCAACCAAGTGGGCTGGCCGGGCATGTCGTGGGCTTGCATGTTCATACGGTATTCATAGCGATCGGGCCGGTACTGGGCATGCAGCCATTCGACCGGCCGGCCCGATTCGTCGCGCACGACGCGATGCAGGCTGAGCAGGGCCGAGCCCACCGGGACATCGAGCAATTCGGCGATGCCGGGTTCGGCCAGCACCGCCGAAATCGATTGCTCGGCGCGCGCCACGCGCACGCCCAGATCGCGAAAAATGGCCAGCAGCGGCTTGGACGCGAGGTCTTTACGGCGGATGCGCTGGCCGATGTCATCGGGCACGAAAGTAGTCAGGTGCGAAAACGGCAAGCCCTGATGGCTGCGCACCCGTACCGAACGCTGCACCAGAGTGCCGGCGGCCAGCTCCAGGCGCACGGCCACGTGGGGCGTGGCCGGCGCGGTATCGAGTTCCAGCAGGCGCACCTGGGTCTGCATACCCATGCGGGCCATGTGCGCCAGCAGCGCGTCGATGTCGGAACTTTGCTGCGGCACCGATAGCAGCGCGGGCTTGGCGACAAACGTGCCGCGGCCCTGGCGGCGCTCGACCAGGCCTTCGGATTCCAGCGCGTCGAGAGAGCGCCGGATGGTCAACCGGGATACGCCGTATTCGGCCGCCAGCGCGTTTTCGCCCGGCATGGCCGCGTCCGGACCGAAGCCGTCCGCCAGCAGCCGCTGCTTCAGCAGCAGGTATACCTTGTGATAAAGGGGTAGCGGGCTATCGGACACGGGGGACTCCAGTCAGGAATATCAATCGACCGTGGCGCCGGTGAACTTGACGATCTCGGCGTAACGCTCGATATCTTTGCGTACGAAGGCATCCAGTTCTTCGGGGCTGCTGCTGACCGCGATGGCGGCATCGCGCTCGAGCAATTGGCGGAACTCGGGCGTATCGACCGCCTTGCGCGCCGCGGCATTGAGCATCGCCAGCTTCTCGGGCGGCAGCTTGGCGGGGCCGAACAGGGCAAACCACGCATTGGACTCGAAACCCTTGATGGTATCGCCGATCGGCGGCACGCCGGGAAATTGGGGCAGCGCCTGCGGGCTGGTGACGCCCAGCGCCTTGAGCACGCCATTGTTGATATGTGACAAGACGTTGAGTGAACTGGCAAACATCATGTCCACCTGGCCGCCCAGCAAGTCGTTGATGGCCGGAGAGGTGCCTTTATACGGCACATTCAGGATATCCAGGCCAGCCATCATCTTCATGCGCTCGCCGGCCATGTGCACCGACGAACCGATAGCGGCCAGCGCCATGGTGTACTTGCCGGGGCTGGCCTTCACCAGCGATACGAATTCCGGCATGGACTGGGCCGGAAAATCTTTGCGCGTGACCAGCACGCTGGGCACATTGGCCAGCATGCTGATGGGCGTGAAATCGCGCACCGGATCGAACGGCAGGTTGCGGTACAGCGAGGCGTTGATGGAGAAACTGGTGAACGTGACCAGCAGGGTGTTGCCGTCGGGGTTGCTCTTGGCGACATAGTCGGCGGCGATGTTGCCGCCCGCGCCCGGCTTGTTCTCGACCAACACGGTGCGCTTCAAGTCCAGCGACATGTGCTGCGCAATGCTGCGCGCCACGGTATCGGTAGTGCCGCCCGGCGGGGCCCCCACGACCAGCTTGATGGCGTCGCCCTGCGCGGTGGCGGGAGCAAACGGCAATACCAGCGCGCTCAGTAGCGCGCCGCCCACGGCGATGCGATGCAATCCCTTCATGGCAAGTCTCCTGATATGTTGTATTGATGACAATACAAGTATACCGGCAGAAAGCCGCAGGCGGCAACAGCAGGCACAGGTATCAGACACTCAGTGTCGGATACCCGAAGCGAACTCGCCGGCTCAGATACAAGCGTTAATCGTTATCGCGCTGGGCGCTGTCGGCCTCGAGCATGGCCAGGCGGAACAGCAGCAGCACACAGGCCAAGAGGCCCGCCCCCGCCAGTACCCAGCCGGCCGGTTCGCCGAGCCAGGGCACCGCCAGCAGCGGAGCAGCCAGACCCGCCAAGGGGGCCAGCATCAGACACGTCATGAACGTGCGCCTGCTGTCGCCCGCACGGGCTGGTGCCGGCCGCGTACGACGGGCTTGATGGGCGGAACGCGCTTTATTGGCGCGTTCTCGTTCGAACTCCACATACACCACTGCCATAAGCCCCTCCTAGCTTACTTCCGTGCCGGGCACATGCCGGGCGCGGAATTCCGGCCTGGCGCTGCGGCATGGCCGGGCTGTACCGCCCGGTCCGCCGCGAACACCAGTGGGTTTGTCTCGCGAACTGTTGTTACCTTAATGGATACTCCTATCCGGGCCTCCCCGCAATCGGGTATTGCGCGTATGCCACACTCAGCAGGCCAGCCGCAAGCACTCCATGAAGTACGCGGCGTGGGGGGACTCGACCTCTTCGTCGCGCCACACCATGCCTATGGCGCCGCGGCTACGCATGGCCAGCGGCAATATCCGCAGCAAGCCCTGTTGTTCGAAATGTTCGGCCAGGCCGCGCGAAACCGGCATCACAAGATCCGAGCCAGCCAACAGCGCGACATTGGTCTGTACCGAGGAAGAAGCGATCACCTGGCGTGGCGCCGGCTGGCCAGCCAGCGCCAACTCGTAATCCAGCCGGATGCGCAATGGAGCGGATGCATCGGGCGACATCCATGGAAACGCCAGCACGGCTTTCCAGGTGACACGGCGCATCTCGGCCAGCGGGTGGGTACAACCCACTGCCAGGCAGATCGGATCTTCATACAGCGCTTCGCAGCGCAGCCCGTTCGGAAAAGTCTGCTGCTCGAGCCGCCCCACCAGCACGTCGTGCTTGCCTTCCAGCAGATGCGGCGCCAGGTAGTTCAGCGAATTTTCCACCACTTGGATCATCACCCCGGGATACGCGGCCCGGAAGCGCTGGATGCTGGCCGGCAACAGTACCGGCGCCACCGTGGGGGAACAGCCGATTTCCAGGGTGCCCGTGGCGCCGCGCGCCAGTTGTGCCATGGCATAGTGCGCGCGACCCAGCTTGCCGATGATGGCGCGCGCGTGCTCCCGCAGTGCCAGCGCATGCGCAGTGGGCGCGACGCCGCGCGCCTGCCGCTCGAACAATGGCACGCCGATGTCCTGCTCCAGGTCTTTCAGCCATTTCGACAGAGCCGGCTGCGTGATGTTCAGTTCGGCGGCAACCTGGCTGAGATTGCCGGCCTCGCACAAGCGCACCAGTATCTCGAGGTGGCGAAGTCGGATGCGATGGGTCCAGTTCATGGTGCGCGGCAGCTTGTTGGCCCGTAAGCCATAAATTGAAAGTTATGCTTAACCAATATTATTTCATTATTTATTTATGGATAAGGCAGCCATAATTTTCCCGGACCGCAACTCCGCCGGCCCGCGCCGGTTTCCGGGAACACCATGCAGCCGAATTTCCTGCTCTTCATCACTGACCAGCAACGCGCCGACCACCTGGGCTGCTACGGCAACCCGATCGTGCGCACACCCGCATTGGATGCATTGGCGCGGCAGGGCTGGTCGGCCGATCGCTTCTATGTGGGCTCGCCAATCTGCATGCCCAACCGCGCCACCCTGATAACCGGCCGCCTGCCCTCTGTGCACGGCGCGCGCCACAATGGCATACCCTTGTCGCAGCGCGCGACCACCTTCGTCGAGCGCCTACGGCAAGCCGGCTATGCGACGGCCCTGGTGGGCAAGTCGCATTTGCAGAACATGACGGGAAAACCGCCGATCTGGCCGCCCGCCGGCAGCGCCAGCGTGGGCGAAGCCTGGGCCGATGAAGCAGGCGACTATAGTCAGGAATGGGGACCGCTATGGCAGAACGATCCAAGCCACGACCTGTCCACGCCGTTCTACGGCTTTGCGCGCGTGGCGCTGGCCGTCGACCATGGCGACCAGGTCTGGGGGCACTATGAACGCTGGCTGGCCGCCGAACATCCCGAAGTTCGCCGCCTGTGGGGCCCGGAACATGCCCTGCCCACTCCGGAATTCGAACTGGCCGCGCACCGCCAGGCCTGGCGCACCCGCGTGCCGGAAGACTGTTCCACCAATGCCTACGTGGGCGACCGCACAATTGCGCTGCTGCGCGAAAGCGCGGCCCGCGGCACTCCCTTTTTCATCCAGTGCTCGTTTCCCGACCCGCACCATCCATTCACGCCGCATGGCAAGTATTGGGACATGTACCAGCCGGACGAGATCGATCTGCCCCCCTCGTTCCATGCCAGCGCAGCGCCCGGCCACCAACCACCGCCGCACGTGGCCTGGCTGTACGGGCAGCGCGAAGCCGGCAAGGCCGTCAAGCACACCCCCGCCATGTTCGCTTGTACCGAACGCGAGGCACGGGAGGCCATCGCACTGAACTACGGCTCGATCTCGCACATCGACGCCACCATCGGCCGAGTGATGCAGGCCTTGCGCCACTACGGTCTGGACGACAATACGGTGGTGATCTTCACCAGCGATCACGGCGACTTCTTCGGCGATCACCAACTGCTGTGGAAGGGTCCGGTGCACTACCAGGGCCTGATCCGCACGCCATTCATCTGGCGCGACCCGCAACAGACCACTCAAGAGCCGCGCAGCCAGTCCCTGTGCTCGACCGCCGACATCGCCCCGACCATCCTGGCGCGCGCCGGGCTACCCATCTACAACGGCATGCAAGGATGCTCATTGCTGCCTGTAATACGAGGCGAACGTGACTGCGTGCGCGATGCCGTGCTGATCGAAGAAGAAAACCAGCGCGTGCTGTTCGGACTACCGGACCGCATGCGCATGCGTACCCTGCAGACCGCGCGCCATCGGCTTAGCGTATATGCCGAGGCGCCCTGGGGCGAGCTTTACGACCTGCAGGAAGACCCGATGGAATTGCGCAACCTGTGGCACGACCCGGGCCACGCGGCGCTGCGCGGAGAACTGACGTTCGAGCTGTCGCGCACCATGATCCGCCACGCAGAAACCAGCCCGCACCCCACGGCCCTGGCCTGATCCGGCCAGACAGCCCACAGCCGCGCCATCCGAAGCTCGGCATCACATTACCCGGAGACAAGCATGATCAA
>DASPIV010000717.1:0-4028 GCA_035628955.1 Bordetella sp. | reverse complement strand
CAATACCAGCGTCTGTCGCGGAATTTTCAGGTTGGTGGCGATGGCGGTAATCGTATAACCGTCTGGTACGGTCGGCAGCTTGTCTCCCCACTCCGCGGGCTCTGCAATCACCATATCGGGCAGCAGCCCCCGTTCGGGCTTGGGCAGTTCGGGCTCGGGTCCGACCTGCAAAGGCCCGGCCTGGCCGCTGCATACGCCCACCACCGCGGACAGCGGAACAACGGCAAGCAAGCTAAGGTATTTCATAGGGCGCCTCTGATATGCGAGGTGCGAAAGCCCAGCCATATGGCCGCGCAGGCAAGCACCACAACGATAATCGACAAGACCAGGCCGGTAGGCATACTGGCCCATGCGTCGCGGGCATGAATCAGCGCATTGACGAAACCCACTATCCACACCGCCAGCAACACCAAGAAATAGGGGATGATGCCCCGTGCGCGCTGTTTGGGCCGGAAAAGATCGATGATCGCGAAGATCAGTGCGATGCCACAAAACACAAGAGCCCCCACCAGAAGCCACGAGGCGAAGTTACTCCACTGGATCTCAAAAGACCTCGCATACGCTGCATCGCTGAGGGCAGCGCCAAGAAACAGGGGAAGCGTCCCCGCCAGAAATACCCCCTGTACCGGGTGCACGGTCAGGGCATACCGATGTTCAATGATTTGTGCCACTTTTGATCGCCTCCTGGGTAGCGGACTCGGGCGCATGATGTGCGCGGGCGGCGCAGCAAGTAGTGTGCCTGCGGCAGCGGCTTGCCGACTGCTTGCATGCATCCAGGACGCGAATCTGTGCGAACCATCTTTGCAAATGCCCGTATGCCCCGCGCGGAATCTGCGCCGCATCGGTGTGCATAAGAGGAAATGCAATGGCAAGATCCGCCAGAGTAAGCCTGCCTTGAGCGATCCATTGCTTGCCGGCGAGATGCGCGTCGAGCAACTGCGCGGACGCGAGGCACACAGTACCGGACTTGGTGCGATGCGCCATGGAGTCCAGGCTTAAAGAAGTTCTTGCTCAGGGGCGGTACGAACTGCCCGGGGTCAAGTATCCGACCGAGCAGCACCAAAGGGTGGGTTCGGCGAACAATGCGATGTTATCCCGAGTTCGACCAGCCTTTCGAACTCGCCAGGCGGCAGCATGGCGAGCGTGGTCAGGACTTCGCGGCTGTGCTGGCCCGGCAGTGGCGCTGGCGCTTCGTATGTAGCCGGGGTCGCACCGAACTTGATCGGAAACCCCGGCGCACGAGCCGGAACCTCGGTTCGTGCCATCGGGTTATACAGCGGCATGATCATTTCCCGGTCGTGCAGTTGCTTCCACTGCATGACGTCCTTGATATCGCGCACCGGGCTACACGGGATCTTGGCCAGGTTGAGCCGCTCGATTGCTTCTGTAGAACTATGTTGCCGCACCCAGTTTCCTACCAGTTCGTCCACCACGGCATTATTGGCCAGACGCCAGGATAGTCTACTGAAATCAGGATCGTCGGTCAGGTCTTCGCGATCCATCACTTTCAACAGCGCCAGCCAGTCTTGAGCCGTCGCCGCTCCGGCCACGATCCACCCATCGCGGCTCTGATAAGCATTGAATGGAGAAAACCGCATAATCCGGTTTCCTTGGCGCTGAGGCAAGCCTAAATCCTGGTAGCAATCGAAGGGCTCATCGAACATCAGGGAAAACAGGCAGTCAGCCATGGATACGTCGACGGCTTGCCCTTCCCCGGTTTTGTCGCGATGTAGTAGCGCAGCCAGAATCCCGCTGGCGGCGAAAACACCGGCGATCGCATCTGAAATCGGTGAGCCAGCCTTGACGGGTGGGCCATTCGGGTCACCGGTAATGCTCATCATGCCAGCGGCAGCCTGAACCATCAGATCGTAGGCCTTCAGGTTTCTATCAGAGCCGGTCGCGCCATACCCGGTCAGCGAGCAATAGATAATGGCGGGGTTCTCTTTGACAAGCGATTCGTATCCGATATTCAGGCGATCGGCGACGCCGCAACTGAAGTTGTCTATGACCACATCGGCGGACCGCACCAGCTTCAAGAAAACCGCCAAGCCCTCCGGATGTTTCAGATCCAGGCCTACCGATTTCTTCCCTCGCGCTCGTTTAAGGTACGCGATACCCATGTCGCCATCCGAAGTGCGTTGAAATGAAACGCCATTCGGGCCAGCTAGCGGCGGCGAGAATGCAGTAGGGTCGCCGGTTGACGGATCGTCAATCTTGATGACGTCCGCACCCAGCGCGGCCAGGTACAAGGTAGCTTGCGGGCCCGAGAAATACCGGGTCAAGTCGAGTACCACAATCCCGGAAAGTACTTTTGCCATGGCTCCATCTGCGCTGTTTGGTTTTGCACAGTCTACGCAGAACCGCCAACTTTGACGTTATAGGAATTTGCGCTAGGGGCATATTCATAAACTATTGCGGCCCGGATACTCGCGGCTTGTCGACAGCGTCCTGTTCCGCTATCAAGCGGGCTCCAGTCCACCGCTCGGTGGCGACCAGCTCTCGGACAATCGTGGGGATCAACGCCGCGACCGCTTCCGTGGCGTCGCCCATTCCCAAGAATTCCGATTTGCACAGAGAAAGACGCCGGCGGATGGGCGATGGCCCCACGCTGCGCGCGGTTACTTTCTTGTCGACCCCCACTCCTACCAGCGAGGACAGCGACAGAATAGTGGCGGCTTGTCCCGTTTCAACTATGGACTGAATCGTTGACAAGGAATCCAGCTCGGCCATTACGGATAATGCCAGGCCGGCGTCGGCAAAAGCCTGATCGATGATCTGGCGCGTTACGTTGGACTTTCCAGGTAGCACCAGGCGCATGCAAGCTGCCTGTTCCATAGGCACCTGAGCTCTGTAATCTTTACCGTGCTCTCGGATCGAGATCAAGTAGAGTTCTTCTTCAATCAGCGGCTGCCATTGGACATTTGTGATCGATGATGAATGGCTGGCGCCAAGCTCGCCCGCGCAAGGTTCGAATAGCATTGACATTTCCAGTCGTCCTGTAGCTACGAGTTCCTGAAGATGGCCGCTCAGGCTCTCGACAATGCGCAGTTGGATGTCGGGAAAGTGCTCGTGGACTGCTGCGATCAGAGGACCCGCCAAGACATTTGCTGCGCTGGTGGGCAAGCCGATCGATACGGGGCCACCCGGTATCGCGCTGGTCGTGGTGACGTCGTGCTGCAGCCTTTCGATCTGGCGCAGTACCGCCTGGGCGTGCAAGTAAAGCGTGTCGCCGGACTTGGTGGGGACTACTCCCCGCACGCTGCGAGACAGCAGACGTACCCCCAGCTCCGACTCCAGGTTGGTGATTTGCGCGCTAAGGGCGGGCTGGGCGATATACAGGTCTTTCGCCGCCTTCGACACGCTTCCCAGCTCTACGATTCGCAAGAAATAGCGAAGTTGCCTCAGCTCCATGTTGTTCTCTTGTCTCTCGGCCGAGGCCATACCGCGGCCATATTATTCACGTATACCGGGATCAGAATCTCCTATTATTCCGGCCGCGTCAATGTCCGTACCATGCCTGCCAAGACTCGTGGAAATTTCCGGCAGGCATTCATTGATGATTCAACTTTACTTCTGGTCCACGCCAAACGCGTACAAGGTATCCATCCTGCTCGAGGAACTGGGGCTGGCTTATGAAGTTGTGCCCGTGCACATAGGAAAGGGCGAGCAGTTCCGCCCGGAATTCCTGTCTATCAGTCCCAACAACAAGGTCCCTGCGATTGTAGACAGCGATGGCCCCGGCGGCGTTCCGATCTCCATCTTCGAATCGGGCGCCATCATGGTCTACCTGGCTGAGAGGGTGAACAGCGGCTTGTGGCCAAGGGATCCGCGCCGGCGGTCTTCGGTACTGCAGTGGCTGATGTTCCAGATGGGCGGTGTCGGCCCGATGCTGGGCCAGGCACATCATTTCCGGAAGTACGCGCCAGAGACGATTCCCTACGCCGTAAGCCGCTACACCAATGAAGCTCGCCGGCTATACGGTGTCATCGACACGCAGTTGGGGAAGACTGCTTATCTGGCTGGGGAAG
>DASPIV010000716.1:0-13129 GCA_035628955.1 Bordetella sp. | reverse complement strand
GCTCCTTCCAGTTTGCCTTTCATGCGGTCCTGGGCCGCGCGGAGTTCTTCTTCGATCTCGTCATTCACGCTCGGCACGCCATAGTTCCTGCAAATGCCCGCCCAGTCCCGCTGGGTCAATTGGAGCAGGCCGCGCAGGCACTGGACGATCAGGATGAAGCTGAACCAGCACAACGCCGCCGCCCACATGGCTTGTGGAATCGCCAGGGGCGTACGCAGGGAACTGGTAGCCAGTGCCTGCATGGAATACGAGGTGATCGCGACATCGCAGGCCTTGATGGCCAAGGTAACCGCCATGCCAGTCAGCATGACCAGCGCGAGCATATCGCTGCAAGCCCGTATGCGGGTCGGCAGCAGATCCGTCAGTACCGAGATCCGGATGTGCGCCTTTTCGTAGGCGGCCTGCGAAAACCCGATGGATGCGCAGATGGCCAGACAGTACCCGCCATATTCGTCCACGCCCTGCAGCGAATAGTTGAATAGTTTTCGGGCGAGCACGTTGACGGCGATGACCACCGACAACACGACCAATGCCCATCCGGCCGCCAGGCAAGCCTTGTTGGTGATGGCCTGCAATCCGCGGCACAGCAAATCGGCAAATCGGTTCATAAGCATTACCTGTGTTACGCGTTTTGCCAGGCCTGTGCCCGGCAAAACTTGTCTTCAGAACACCAGAACCTTATTTCTGGATGCCGGCGGCGGCACCGATGGTCTTGTACCAGTCGTCCCCACATGTTTTGGAGAACTTCGAACAATCCTCGATCCACATCGGAACGATAGAGGTGCCCAGGATCGTCTTGACCTGCTGCACGTCGGCCGCGGCGGGTTCGAGCAGCGTCATCTTTCCGGGCTTGCCCGTGCATGGCTGCTTGCCGGTATTGCAGTTCAGTCCGTCCTGGTGTCCCTGGCGGCTGATATCCCACAGCGCGGTTTCCAGTTGCTGCATTTCTTTCGACAGCACGGCCTGTTGCTCCGGGGACAGTTTGTCCCAGAAGGCATTGCGCGCCACATGCAACACGACCCCGGCACCGCCCAGCGGAATCGGGCTGAGCGTCTCGGCCACTTCGAACCAGTCGTTGCTATTGCCATACTGGCTGCCGGTAATCGCGCAATCCACCACGCCTTGCATCAGCCCTTGGTATACCTCGGGCCCCGCCAGGGTCACGCCTGCTGCGCCCAGGTCCGCGACCAGCTTGGCGGTATAGGTGCCGCTAACGCGGACTTTCTTGCCTTTCAGGTCGGCCAGGCTCTTGATATCGCCTTTGCAGTACAGGATCTGGAACGGAAATGACCAAGCCGTCAGCAACTTGGCCTTGAAGCGGTCGTTGAGTTCTTTTTCCAGGATGGGGCGATACGCCGCCAGATTCTTCTGCAACTGATCGAAGTCGAAGGCAGCGCCGGGCAGGTCGGCGCCCATCAGGACCGGCGCCTCGCCGCCGACGAAACTGATCTGGAAAGACACGATGTCGAACGCGCCGCTTTGCAAGGTTCGCAACGATTCGAAACCCTTCAGGCCCAGTTCGTCGATGGTACGGAAATTGGTGGAGAACGCGCCGTCCGTGCGTTTGCCCAGATCTTTCCAGAACGGACGCTCGACCTGTTGGGATTGGGGCTGATTGCCATACCAGCCCAGTACCCGCATTTTTACTTCTTCGGCCCCCGCCAGTGATGCAAGTCCAACGGTCAAGGCCAGCACGGCCGCTGTCTTGCTCAGTGCTGCTGCAATCATGATCAATATCCCCAAGTAGTTGCGCCAAGGCATGAAAGCCAGGTTCTGCGTAGCTGTTCCCTGCGTATCTTTCCTGTTGTCGCTTGAATTATGAATACTCTGATGAAATAATCAATTATTAAATTTTCGACTTCTACTATAGGTAACGGTTATAGTGAATCTGCGCTTACTAGAGATATTCCGCGCTGTCATGCAAAGCCACACCACCATTGGTGCCGCCCGGTCTTTGCAGATATCTCAGCCTGCGGTCAGCAGCGCCATTCGCCAACTTGAATCGCAGCTTGAGTTTGCGTTGTTCGATCGCGTCGGCAACCGCCTGACTGCCACGGAAGAAGCCAAGATCCTGTTTCGCGAATCAGAGTCCATTTTTTTGTTGTCCAGGGCCCTGAACCAGACCGTCAAGGAACTGAAGGACGAGCGCCTGGGCCAACTGCGCATCGTGGCGACGCCGCAGCTTGGACATTCAGTACTGCCAGCGGCGATCAATTCGCTGCTGAGCCGACGCCAGAAAGTGAAAGTGTTCTTCGATGTACGCCGTTCTTACAACGTGATCGAGATCATCGAATCGGGAGCAGCCGATATCGGCTTCGCCATCGCGCTGGAACCCGAGCTCAATCAAAGCCTGCACATGTTGCCGGTGGCACGCGTAGAAATGATGTGCCTGGCGCCCATCAGCCATCCCCTGGCCAAGCGCAAGGTCGTCACCCCAAACGACCTGTCGCCCTACCCTTTGATCGGCCTTGAAATGGGATCGCGGCTAAGTCCGTTGGTGCTGAACGCGTTCAAGCAGGCGGGGACGCCATACCGCACGGCAATAGAAGTGCGATATTCGGAAACAGCCTGTTTGCTAGTCCAGTCCGGCGCGGGCGTGGCCATCGTCGACTGGTTCTCCGCCACGGCCCAGATGCGGCGCGGCAACGACCTTGCCCTGATTCCATTCAAGCCCACCATTGAAGTGGAGGCCTTCGCCGTTTCGGCCAAGAACCGCACGCCTTCGCGCCTGGCGCTTCTACTGGTAGAAGAAACACGGGCATCGATCCGCGAGTTCGAACTCGATCGTTGACCCAGCCGGAGGAGGCGGGCCGCCCTAGTTTGCGACGATACCGGCGGACTTGATCACTTGCGACCAATGCGCCGTGTCGGCCTCAACTGTAGCTTGCAGTTCGCTGGGCGATTGATAGCGGACGGCGATGCCGGCGGCGGCCGCCCGTTCCGACGACACAGGCTGCGCCAGGCCTTGCTTCAAGGCTTGTGTCAGGCGGTCGACGGTGGCGGGCGGCGTGCCCGCGGGCGCGAACAGGGCCACCCACGCTTCCAGCTCGAAGTTCTTGAAGCCCTGCTCGCCCGTGGTGGGCACATCGGGCAGCATGGGATGCCGCTGGCTGCCCGCTACCGCAATGGCGCGCAGCTTGCCCTGCTGCACGTGGCCGATGATAGAGGGCGGCGTGGTGATGAACATCTGCACCTGGCCGGACAGCACATCCTGGATGGCCGGACCCGAGCCCTTGTACGGAACATGCACCAGATCGATACCGGTCATCTGGCGCAGCAGTTCGGTACCGACGTGCGGCACCGAACCGCTGCCCTGCGAGGCGTAGTTGACTTGGCCGGGATGGCTCTTGGCGTAGTCGACCAGTTCTTGCAGGGTATGCACCGGCAACGACGGGTGCACCACCACCACATGAGGCGCCACGGCCACCATGCCCACCGGCGTAAAGGATGCGGTGTTCCAGCGCAGGGCGGTGAACAGCGACGGGTTGCCCGCGTGGTACATGGAATACGAGGCCAGCAGCGTGTAGCCGTCGGGCTCGGCGTCGGCCACATAGTTGTAGGCGATATTGCCGCTGGCGCCGGTGCGATTGTCGACCACGACCGGCTGCTTCAACCCCTGCGCCAGCGGGTCGCCCGCCAGGCGGGCCGCCATGTCGACGATGCCGCCCGGCGGCACGGGGACCACGATAGTAATAGGACGATTGGGGAAATCATCCTGCGCCTGCGCCGCCGGGGCGGACAGCAGGCCTGCGGCGCTCAGTGCCAGCAAGCAGATACGGCTGATGCGTTTCATACCGGGTCTCTTGATAAGTAGCTGTAGGGGCGAATGTGGACAGCCTTATTGGCCCAGTTCTTTGCGTACGATGCGCGCGCCGTCGACCATGGCTTTCATCTTGCCGTATGCCACTTCGCGCGGCAGGTACTTGAAGCCGCAGTCCGGCGCGATCACTAGGCGCTCGGCAGGCACGTAGGGCAGCGCGCGGCGAATGCGCTGCGCCACGATGTCGGGCGTTTCGATGTCGCGGGTGGAAAGGTCCAGCACACCCAGCATGATGGTCTTGGATGGCAGCTTTTCCAGAATGGAGCAATCCAGGTTGGACTGCGCGGTTTCGATGGAAATCTGGTCGGCCAGGCTGCTTTCCAACTCGGGCAGGAAAGAATAGCCGTTGGGGCGTTCGTGGATGATGGCGGCGTAACCGAAGCAGATGTGTACAGCCGTTGTGCCGCTCACCCCTTCCAGCGCGCGGTTGAGCGCCTTCACGCCGTAGGCGCGGGCCTTTTCCGGGCGCGCCTGCATGTAAGGTTCGTCGATCTGCACCACGTTCACGCCGGCGGCAAACAGGTCGCGGATCTCGGCGTTGACGGCCGCCGCGTAGTCCATGGCCAGCGCTTCTTCGCTGGCGTAGAAATCGTTCTGCGCCTGCTGCGACATGGTAAAGGGACCAGGCACCGTGATCTTGGTGGGCCGATCGGTATTGGCACGCAGGAACTCGACGTCGCGCACTTGTACTGCATGGCGGCGGTACACCTTGCCGGTGATGCGCGGCACCGGGTTGGGGTGGCCGCTGCGGTCCTGCGCCGTGCCGGGGTTGTCCAGGTCCACGCCATCAAGCGCGGTGGCAAACCGATTGGAATAGCTCTCGCGGCGCATTTCGCCATCGCTGATGATGTCGATACCGGCGCGTTCCTGGTCTCGGATGGCGAGCAGCGTAGCGTCGTCCTGGGCGGCTTCCAGCCACTCGGGCGGCACGCGCCAGAGTTCCCGCGCGCGCACGCGGGGCGGAAAGCGGCCAGCCAGCTTGCTGCGATCGATCAGCCAGTCGGGCTGGGTATATGAGCCGACCAGGGTGGTGGGTAGAAGTTGCGGCATGAGAATCAACCAGGATGAGATGCCTCATTCTACGGCACAAAATGAGCATTATTAATATAAATCCCGGCATTCATAGGAAATTCTCATTTTTATTCTATTTAATTCATTTTTACATGAGTATTTTTCATGTATTGAACAATTGACCTCACGCCGTATCGGATCGGGCGCCAGGCATTGCGTGCCTACCCACTGGCTACAATTCGTCGGCTAGCCTCGACCACCCCAGCCACACCCAGTGTTGCGGCGCCGTGCCGATGCATTGCAGAGCGTTCATTCAGAAATTAGAAGGAAGGTGTTTTATGTCACAGCGAGCCAAGGGCCTGACCGGCCTGGTAGCCAGTCTTGTCCTGAGTGCCGCGGGCGTGGCCCATGCCGCATACCCGGAACGGCCCATCAACCTGGTCGTGCCCTTCCCGCCCGGGCAGGCAACCGATATCTTTGCCCGCATGCTGGCCGAGCAGTTGGCCAAAGAAGTGGGTCAGCCCGTGGTGGTCGAGAACAAGGCCGGGGCCGGCAGCAATATCGGCATGCAGTTCGTCGCGCGCGCCAGCCCCGACGGCTACACCCTGGTGGTGGGCGGCAGTGCCGCGGCGGTCAACCAGACGCTCTACAGCAAGCCCGGCTATACGCTGAAAGACGATTTCAGGCCAGTGGGCGGCATCTTTACCGTGCCGCTGATTTTCCTGGCCACGCCGCAGAGCGGCATTACCTCGTTGGCCCAACTGATCGAACAAGCCAAGGCCAAGCCGGGCGACCTGGCCTATGCCAGTGCCGGCATAGGCGGCACACAACACCTGTCAGCCGAGATGTTCAAGGCGGATGCCCAGGTCGAATTGCGCCACATTCCCTACAAGGGCAGCGGCCCGGCCCAGGCAGACTTTCTGGGCAACCACGTGCCGCTGATGGTGGATTCTGTCACCGCCGCCTTGCCGCATGTGCAATCGAAGGCGGCCGTGCCGCTGGCGGTCACGACCCGCCAGCGCGTCCCGCAGTTGCCCGACGTGCCGACCGTGGCCGAGTCCATTCCCGGCTTCGAGGCAGTGGGCTGGGCCATGGTCTTCGCGCCGGCAAAAACACCCGACGGCGTGGTTGCCTACCTGAATCAGAAGATCAACGCGATTCTGCAGTCGCCCGGCATGGCCAAGGCCCTGGCCGACCGCGGAGCCCAGCCACTGGTCTACGCCCCCGAGCAAGGCAAGGACTTCGTCGGCAACGAAGTCGAAAAATGGGGCAAGGCCGTGAAGCGGTCTGGCGCCTCGGTCGACTGAGCCTCGGTCGCGCAGCGGATACGCAAGCAAGGCCCGGGCCATGATGCTGACTTTCAAGCAGATCGAAGCGCTTTACTGGGTGGTCCAACTGGGCGGTTTCGCCAATGCGGCAGAGCGCCTGAACACCACTCAGTCGGCCATCACCAAGCGTATCCAGGAGCTCGAGACCAGCTTCAATATCCAGATCTTCGATCGCAGCGGCCAGAAGGCCACGCTGACCCGAACCGGCGAAGAACTGCTCGAGATGGCCGCCGACCTGCTGGGCCGGCGCGACCAGATGCTGCTGAAGATGAAAGGCTTCAAGCCGTTTTCGGGCTCGCTGCGGATGGGCATTACCGAGATCACGGCGATGACCTGGCTGCCGCAGTTGATGCAGGCATTGCGGGTTTCGTTTCCCGAACTGATTGTGCAACCCAAGATCGGCATGGCCTGGCACCTGCAGCAAAGTTTGCTGAACGGGCAGCTGGACATGGCCATCCTGCATTGGGAAATACGCAACCCGTATCTTGAAACCGAGCCTATCGCACAGGTCGATTTCGGCTGGGCGGGCAGCCCCGCGGTGGTATCCCCGGCCAAGATCTATACCCCGGAAGATATCTCTCGCATGAATATCATCCGGCAGGATCCCGATTCGGCCTTGAACGCCATTTATGACGAATGGCTTGCGCCGCATACGTCGCAGTCGAACCTGTTCACCATCAACAGCCTGCAGGCGATGGTGGGGCTGACGGTGGCGGGATTTGGCGTGGCATGCATTCCTACCGGCTATTTTTCGGATCTGTTCAAAAGCCGCAAGCTGGTATTGGCGCGGACCACCAAGCCCCTGCCCACGTCCATGTACTGCGCCATGTACGCCAAGCAGTCGAACACCATGTTCTACCAGGAAATCGCGCGCATCGCGCGCGACGTATGCGATTTCTCGCGCCCCTATGGCGGCGGGCTCAGTGCCTAAAATATATCGGGCTCATTTCCCAAGCTAATGCTACTGTCAGGGCTGACATTGATCGGGAGGAAAGAACATGGCAGATCCGGTAAACGGCTTCCAGCGCCCCACTGAAAAAATTACCCAGTCGCTCAGTGCCCTGCGGGCGCACTGGGGTTGGTTCGTGGCGATCGGCATCGCGCTTGTGGTGCTGGGTTCCGCAGCTCTCATTCATGTTTGGGCAGCCACGCTGGTCAGCGTGATTTTCATCGGAACGCTGATGCTGATCGGCGCCGTGGGCCTGCTTATCCAGGCATGGCGCGTCAAGCACTGGAGCGGCTTTCTGATCTGGTCCCTGAGCGGGCTGCTGTACGCGGTGGCGGGCGTCGAGGCCATTATGAATCCGCTGACGGGCGCAATGCTGCTGACGCTATTGCTGGGAGCGACGTTGATCGGCGTCGGCGCGTTTCGTCTGTGGGTCTGGTTCCAACATCGTGCTCAGCAAGGCTGGGGCTGGCTGGCCTTCTCAGGCCTGGTCACATTTACCGTAGGCCTGTTGATTGCCATCGGCTGGCCCGCCAACAGCATGACGATTCTAGGCCTGCTTCTGGGCTTCGACTTGCTGTTCCAAGGCTGGTCGCTGTTGTTTGCCGGGCTTGCACTGCGCAAGGCCGGTTGATCGTTCAGCTGGACGGCGGCCACCCGCCCCTTATGGCGGCGGGCTCAGTGCCTGATGTCGGCCAGGAATTTGCGCGCGCGCTCGGTTTGCGCCTGCGCGAAGAACTGTTCGGGCGGCGACTGCTCGACAATGCGCCCGGCATCCATGAACCACACGGTATCGGCCACATCGCGCGCGAAATTCATTTCGTGCGTGACGCACACCATGGTCATGCCCTCGGCCGCCAGCGACTTCATCACCAGCAGCACTTCGTTGACCATCTCGGGGTCGAGCGCGCTGGTGGGCTCGTCGAACAGCATAATGCGCGGTTTCATGGCCAGCGCCCGGGCAATCGCCACGCGCTGCTGCTGGCCGCCGGATAGCTCGCCCGGGTAGGCGTCGGCCTTGTGGCCCAGGCCCACCCGTTCCAGCAATGCCTTGGCATGGTCGCGTGCCGCGCTCTTGCCCATGCGCTTGAGCAGCACGGGCGCCATCATCAGGTTGTCGAGCACGTTCATGTGCGGGAACAGGTTGAACTGCTGAAACACGAAGCCGATATGGCTGCGCATTTCGTCCAGCGAGCCGCTGCCGTGGACATCGGCTCCATCGACCAGGATCTGGCCTTTCTGGATGGGTTCCAGGCGGTTGATAGTGCGGATCAGGGTGGATTTTCCCGACCCCGAGGGCCCGCACACGACCAGCACTTCGCCCTGGCGCACGCCGGCGTTGATGTTGTCCAGGGCGAGATAGTCGCCATACCATTTACTGACGTTCTTGAATTCGATCATGGGTTGCCTAGGGCGGTGCGCGTTCCGCCCATGCGGGCTTCAACGAGTTTGACGACGCCGGTAAGAATCAGGTTCAGCACGAAATAGGTCAGGGCCAGCAGCGTGAACACTTCGAACGGCTTGGTCAGCAGGATGTTGTTGACCTGGGCCGCGGCAAAAGTCAGCTCATGCACGCTGATGACGAAACCCAGCGAGGTTTCCTTCACCGTCGAGATGAACTGGCTGAGCATGCTGGGAATGGTGTTGTACAGCGCTTGCGGCAGCACGATCTTGCGCATGGCCTGCATGTGGGACAGGCCCAGCGACCGGCCCGCTTCCATCTGCCCCGCGGGCAGCGCCTGGATACCGCTGCGGATGATCTCGGACAGGTACGCGCCTTCATAGATGATCAGCGCGGCGGCCATGGTGACCACGCCGCTGACCGAATTGCCGATCAACAGGGGCAGGAAGAAATAGGCCCAGAAAATGAACATGATGAGCGGCAGCCCACGCACCACATACACGATGGCCGTTGCCGGCCAATAAAAGATCTTGTGCGTGCTGATGCGCCCCAGCGCCAGCAGCACGCCAATGGGGAACGCCAACAGCAGGCTGACCACCGCCAGCCCGACGGTGGCGACCAGCCCGCCCATGGGGCCGTTGGGCCATTGGCCCACCAGCAACAGCAGCCAGTTATTCGACAGGATTTCCAGCATGGTGTCTTACCGGGCCTTGGCCACGTATGCGGCCCGTTTGGAGAGATGGGCGCCGGCCAGCATCAGCAACAGCGAAATCGCCAGGTACAGCACCGTGACTACCATGTAAATCTCGAAGGTCTTGAAGGTGGCGGACTCGATCTCGCGGCCCGCGCCGGTCAGTTCGATCAGCCCGATGGCCATGGCCAGGCTGGTGTTCTTGAAAAGCAGCAGCGTCTGGTTGGTAAGCGGCGGAATCGATATCTTGAACGCCTGCGGCAGTATCACCTTGCGCATGGCCTGCAGGTAGCCCAGGCCCAGGCTGCGCGCGGCTTCCATCTGGCCGCGCGGAATCGCCCGGATGGCGCTGCGCAGGTCTTCGCATACATAGGCGGCGGTAACCAGGCCGATGGCAATCGTGGAATAAAAGAATTCGCCGCCGATGATATTGATGGCGTCGTTGATCACCGCCGGCATGATGGCCGCCACGCCGAAGTACCACAGCAAGATGTGCACCAGCATGGGCACGTTGCGATGGAATGCCACATACACCGCGATCACGGCACTCAGCGGCCGGATGTTGAGCATGCGCAGCACGGCAAGCAGGCTGCCCAGCGCGAACGCCAGCAGCCAGGCAAGCACAGTCATCTTGAGGGTCGTGATCACTCCCCCCAGGATCAGCGTCGGATAGCCGTTACTGAGTAACGCACCGAAATCCAATGTGTAGTTCATAAGCAGCTATCCGCCCCGCCGGGCATCAACCCTTGATTTCCTCGACCTTGAAGACGCGCTTGGTCGGGAACTTGGTGTCGGGGCCGAACCAACGGTCGAAAATGACTTGCATCTTGCCCGAGCTCTCGAGCCCGGCCAGCACCTTGTCGACTTCGGTGCGCAGGCCGTCTTCGCCCTTGCGCATGCCGATGCCCCACGGCTCGACGAACAGCGGCTCTTCAATGATTTCGAGCTTGACGGGCGACGATTCGGCTTCCTGCTTGAACTTCAGCAGCATCAATTCCGACCCGACGAAACCCGACACTTTGCGTTGCTGCAGCGCCATGAAGGCGGTGGGCGGATCCTTGAAGGTAACGGTGGTCACGTCGGGAATCAGGCGCTTGGCGCCCGCTTCCGATGACGAGCCCGACACGGCGCTGACGCGCTTGCCCGCCAGGTCGGCGTTGGCCTTGAGCGCGCCCGCGTCATCGCGGCGGATCAGGATTTTTTGCGGGCTGACGTAGTGCTGGTAGCTGTAGTCGATCTGCTTGGCGCGGTCGGGGCTCCAGCCGAGGTTGGCGGCCACGACGTCGACCCGGCCGCCGGCCAGTTCGGGAATGCGGGCAGCCACGGCGATCATCTTGGTCTCGAGCTTGACGCCCAGGTGGTCGGCGATCTCTTTGCACAGGTCGACTTCGTAGCCCACGACTTGGCGGGTTTTCGGATCCTGGAAGCTGAAGGGCTCGGAAGTGCCCAGCGTGCCGCATACCAGCGTGCCGCGCGCCTTGATGTCAGACAGTGCGTCGGCGTGCGCCACGCTGGCCATGCCCAGGCAAGCCAGCAGCGGCATGGCCTTCAGCATATTCTTGAAGCTCATGGTTTTCTCCCGTGAAATGTTATTGAAGTTGGCCGCATGCCCACGCCAGCTTTTCGCAACCCGTCTGGATGGTTTCCAGGTCGGTGGCGAAACTCATGCGCATGTAGCCGGGGGTGCCATAGGCGGTACCGTCCAATACGGCAACGCCGGCGGCGTCCAGCAGGTAATGCACGAAATCCAGGTCGTTCTCGATGACTTTGCCTTGGGGCGTACGTTTGCCGATGAAGGCCTGGATATTGGGAAAGACGTAGAACGCGCCGTCAGGCAGCGGGCACGACAAGGACTCGATGCCATTGAGCAGGCCGACAATGAGGTCGCGGCGCTCTTTGTACACGGCGATGATGTCGGCCACGCATTGCTGGTCGCCGGACAGCGCCGTGGCGGCGGCCATCTGGCAGATCTGGCTGGCGCACGAAGTGGACTGCGAAATCAGCGTCGAGATCGCCTTGACCAGCCAGGCCGGCCCGGCCGCGTAGCCCACGCGCCAGCCGGTCATGGCGTAGGCCTTGGACACACCGTTGACCAGCAGCACGCGCGGCGCCAGGCCCGGCTTGACCGCCAGCGGCGATACGTAGCGGGTATCGTAGCAAAAGTGCTCGTAGATCTCGTCGACCATCAGCAGCACGTGCGGATGGCGTTCCAGCACGGCCAGCAAGGCAGCCAATTCCGCTACGCTGTAGGCGGCGCCCGACGGATTGTTGGGCGCGTTCAACAGCAGCCACTTGGTGCGCGGCGTAATGGCGGCCTCGAGCACTTCGGCAGCCAGCTTGAAATCCTGCGCCTCGGTGGTCGGCACAATGACGGGCTTGCCATCGTTGAGCAGCACCATGTCGGGGTACGACACCCAGTAGGGCGTGGGAATGATGACTTCGTCGCCCGGGTCCAGCGTGGCCTGCAGCGCCGAGAAGATGACTTGCTTGGCACCGCTGCCCACCACCAGTTGATCCAGCGTGAACGACAACTGGTTCTCGCGGTTGAATTTCTGCTGGATGGCCACCAGCAGTTCGCGGATGCCGGCCGACGATGTGTACTTGACGGCGCCGCTCTGGATCGCGGCGATGCCGGCTTGCGCAATATGGGCCGGCGTGCGCACGTCGGGCTCGCCGATCGTGAAATCGATAATGGCCTTGCCTTCGGCACGCAGGGTATCGACCTTGCGCTTGGCGGCCATGCTGGGGGAAGGCTTGATGGCGCTCATGCGCCGGGCCAGGAATTCGGCGGAGCCGTGTTGGACAGAGTGGGCGGTCATGGCGTGCCTACAGCAGATTCTTCGCTTCGAGTACGGCATGCAGCCAGCTCTGGCGTTCGGCGCCGCCGGCAATCTCGGCCATGATGCGTTCTTCTTTGGCGGCGTGCTCGCGCGCCTTTTGCACCAGCACATCGGCCTGACTGACGGGGAACGACACAATGCCGTCTTCATCGGCCACGATCACATCGCCGGGCTGGATCACCTGGCCGCCGATATTGACGGGCACGTTCACTTCGCCCGGGCCGTCCTTGTAGGGGCCGCGGTGCACGTGGCCGCGGGCATAGCACGGGAAATCGTCGTTCTCGAACACCGCCACGTCGCGAATGGCGCCATCGACGATCAAGCCCACGCAGCCGCGTTGCTGCAGGTAGCGCTTCATGATTTCACCCACGCAGGCATTGGTCAGGTCGCCGCCCGCATCCACCACCAGTACGTGGCCCGGCTGGATCAGGGTCATGGCCTTGTAGATGAACAGGTTGTCGCCCGGCCGCGTCTTGACGGTAAGCGCGCTGCCCACCAGCTTGCCGCGGCGGTTGTAGCGCGCCAGCCCGACCACGCCGCGCTGGCGGTGCAGGTTGTCGCTCAGGTGCGGGGTCACGATCGGTTGCAGCGCGGCAGCAAGGTCGGCGCTGAGCACTGGCGGGGCGGAATTCAGGGTAAAGGGCGATGTGTTCTGCATGGGGGTTTGTGCTCCAGGAGTAGCGATCATGCAAAAAACACGGATGAGTCAAAAGGGAATTAAACGCCTAAGTTTTTATTCCTTTAAGGAATATCCCGATACGAAAGCGTCTGGCGCGCTGGCTGCCGGACCGGTTTTTTTCTTTCAGGACAAAGGGTTATGGCTGTGCCGGGATGTGGCCAGGGGCGGCCTCGCCGCTGCCGCCGCTTGCACCGCCACGGTTCCCAGTACGGGTAAATCCCCATAAGCCACCGCCATCCGCCGTGGTGCCAGCGGACGCTCGAATAAGCTTTACCCGCGATATTCCTGCTCGGCCGCCTTCACGAACGCCTCGACCAATTGCATGCGCGGGCAAGACCGCGCCCAGATCAAACCGAACCGGCGCGGCTGGCACGGCACCGGCAAGGGCAGGCTGATGACGTTCAAGCCCTGC
>DASPIV010000715.1:0-4000 GCA_035628955.1 Bordetella sp. | reverse complement strand
CCCAGTGCATAAGCCCCGCCGTCGATCCGATGCGCCAAGTCGCGCACGACGGTGAAATTTCCTTGTTCGCCCGCCGGGATCACAATGGTGCCTACCCCGGCGGCCCAGGCTCGGCACGCCACGTCCAGGCGGTCGGCATCGAATTCGGCGGCATCGAGGTGGCAGTGCGTGTCGATCAGCATGGCGTATCAGTCAGGCCGCGGCACCCGCGCTATCCCGAGACCAATTGCCCGCGTTCCATCAGCAATTGGCGATCGGCCAGCGCGGCCAGTTCGGCATCGTGCGTCACGATAGCAAACGCCGTGCCGGATTCGCGATTCACCTGGGTCAGCAGGTCGAACATCTTGTGTGCCGTGCCCCGGTCGAGGTTGCCGGTGGGTTCGTCGGCCAGCACGCAGGCCGGCCGGGTGACCAGCGCGCGCGCCAACGCCACCCGTTGTCGCTCGCCCCCCGACAACTGGCCGGGAAAATGGCCTGCGCGCGCGGCCAGGCCTACCAATGCCAAGACCTTGCGCGCCGCCTCGCGGGCAGTGTCGCGCTGTTCGCGACGCACGATCAGCGGCATGGCAACGTTATCCAGCGCCGAAAATTCGGGCAGCAAATGGTGGAACTGGTACACGAAGCCCAGGCTGCGATTTCTTAGCGCGCTTTTCTGCGATTCAGACAGGCCGGCGGCCGCGACACCGTCTACGGTGACCTCGCCCGTGCTCGGCACATCGAGCAGGCCCAGGATGTGCAGCAAGGTGCTCTTGCCCGATCCCGAGGCTCCCACGATGGCCACCATCTCGCCGCGGGCGACAGTGAGGCTGACATCGTCGAGTACTTGTATGCGCGCCGGGCCTTCGTCGTAGGCCTTCACCAGGTTGCGGGCCTGCAGGGCCGGTGTGCCGCTGGCCGAAGTCAACAAAGCGTCAGTCATGGCGCAGCACCTGGGCAGGTTGCAGGCGCGATGCGCGCCAGCTGGGGTACAGGGTGGCCAGCAGCGACAGCACCAGCGAGGTCACGCCGATGGCGATGATGTCGGCGGATTGCGGATCCGATGGCAATTCGCTGATGAAGTAGATCTCGCGCGGCAGGAAATGAACGCCCAGCATGCTCTCGATGAACGGCACGATGATGTGTATGTTGTAGGCAATCAGCATGCCTCCCAGCACCCCGACGATGGTGCCGATCACGCCTATCAATGCACCCTGCACCAGGAAGATGCGGGCCACTTCGCCAGGGCCGGCGCCCAGCGTGCGCAGGATCGCGATATCCGACTGCTTGTCTTTCACGGCCATGACCAGCGACGACAGCAGGTTGAACGCGGCCACCGCCACGATCAGCGCCAGGATCAGGAACATCATGCGTTTTTCGGTTTGCACGGCGGCGAACCAGGTGCGGTTGTTGCGCGACCAGTCGCTGGCCATGACATACGGCGGCAGCACCTTGGACAGTTCGGTTGCCACTTGCGGAGCGCGCTGCATGTCTTGCACGCGCAGGCGCACGCCCGCGGTGCCGCTGTCGCGGAAGACTCGCGCCGCGTCCTGCGCATCGATGAACGCCAGGCTGGAATCGTATTCGTAGTGGCCGGACGTGAACGTGCCCACCACCGTGAACTGCCGCATGCGCGGCGTGAAGCCCGCCGGACTGATCGACCCTTGCGGGGCCAGCATCAGCAAGGTATCGCCGACGTGCACGCCCAGCCCGTCGGCCAGGTCACTGCCCAGCACCACGCCGAAACCGCCGGCCTTCAGGTCGGACAGCTTGCCGCTCGTCATCTGGCGGGGGATGTCGGACACCTGGCCCTCGGTAGCAGGGTCGATGCCGCGCACCTGCACGCCCCGCAGCGCCTGCCCGCGCGCCAGCATGGCCTGGGCGGCCACGAATGGGGCCGCCCCCTTGACTTCGGTATTGCGCTCGGCGGCATCGGCGAACTGCCGCCATTGCTCGAGCACGCGTTCGGGTACTGCGCCGGGAATATACAGTTCGATGTGCGGCAACACCGACAGCATGCGGTCGCGCACTTCTTTCTGGAAACCGTTCATCACCGACAGCACGACGATCAGGGCCGCCACGCCCAGCGCGATACCCGCCATCGAAGTGGCGGCAATGAACGAGATGAAGCGATCACGGCGGCCGCGTCGCTGGCGGATCCGGGCCAAGCCCGCGTAGCGGGCGCCGATCCAAAGTTCGTAAGGTATTTTCAGCACCCAGGCATTATGGCATTAACCGCGGCACAAGCCGGCCGGCGGCCTGCGACTACAATCGGCGCCATGCTCATCGTGATACCGGGCGCCTTGCCGCCCCTGCCCGTCGCCGCCGAATTGGCACGGCTGCTGCCGCAGCGCGCACCCGTGCTGCATGGCTGGCTGCAGGCCGGCTCTGCCCGGGTGGCGGGGTTCGACCCGCGCCTGCATGGCTGTACACCCTTTGAGGCCTGGCAACTGGAGCAAGCCGGCTACCGGCCGGCCCCCGGCGCGCCCATGGGTGCCGGGCTGGGGCCCTTGCGTGGCGGCAAGGCCGCAGCCGATGGCCAGCCGGTCTGGCTGGCCGAGTTGACCCATTTGGCGCTGGGCACAGACCAGGCCACCCTGCTCGACCCCGAACAGATGGATATGCGCGCCGACGAAAGCGAGGCACTGTTGCTCAGCGCCCGGCCCAGCATCGAAGCGGCGGGCTTCGCGGTGCAAGCCCTGGCACCGCAGCGTTGGCGGCTGCGGCTGCCCGACGGACTGGCCCCGGCCACGGCCAGTCCCGCGGCGGTGGCCGGCCATCCGTTGCGCGACTGGTGGGGCCAGGATCCCGCCATGCGTCCGTGGCGCCGCCTGCTCAATGAAATCCAGATGGTGTGGCATGAACATCCGGCCAACGAAGCGCGCGCGGCCCGGGGCGTGGCGCCGGTCAACGCCTTGTGGCTGTATGGGGGCGCGCCGGCCTGGCCCGTCCAGGCGGCCGCATCCGCACAAGTGGCCAGCGAGCTCGACGCGCCCTATCGGGCCGCCGATTGGGCCGCCTGGCTCGATGCCCTGGCCGAACTCGACCGGCGCCGCCTGCAACCGCTGGCCAACGCCGCGGGGCACCCTGGCCAGCCCCTGCAATTGATCCTGCTGGGTGCCGACCGCCGTGCCACCCTGACCCTGCAACCGCGCGCGCGCCTGCTGGCCTGGCTGCCCGCGCCCAAGAAAAACTGGAATACCTGGTGGTCTCGCCCCGTCTGACAGTCCGCTCGACCAATCCCGATGCCCGCCGCATACTCGAAGCCGCGGGCATCCATCCACTGCTGGCCCGGCTGTGGGCCGCACGCGGCGTCACGCATCCCGACCAGACCCGCCTGGCATGGCCGGCCCTGCTGCCGCCGGCCGGCCTGACGCATGTCGATCATGCTGCCGCCATCCTGGCCGACGCCATAGCCCAGGGCAAACGGCTGCTGATCGTGGCCGACTATGACTGCGATGGAGCGACCGCCTGCGCCGTAGGCCTGCGTGCATTGCGCGCGTTCGGCGCCGACGTCGACTTCCTGGTGCCGAACCGTTTCGAGACCGGCTACGGCCTGTCACCCGCCGTAATCGAATTGGCGTGCGCCCACCGCAGCGGCAAGCCCGACCTGATCGTCACCGTGGACAACGGCATTGCCAGCGTCGATGGCGTGGCCGCCGCCAACGCGGCCGGCATAGGCGTGGTGGTCACCGACCACCACCTGCCCGGCGATACGCTGCCCGAGGCCCTGGCCATCGTCAATCCGAACCAGCCAGGCTGCGGCTTCCCGTCCAAGAACCTGGCGGGGGTGGGGGTGATCTTTTACCTGATGCTCGCGCTGCGCGCCGAACTGCGCCGGCGCGGCACCTACCCACCCGATGGCGGCCCCCGCCTGGACGCACTGGCCGACCTGGTGGCGCTGGGCACAGTGGCCGACGTAGTCAAGCTCGACGGCAACAACCGCCTGCTGGTCACCCAGGGCCTGCAGCGCATGCGCGCCGGCCGCATGCAGCCTGGCCTGCGCGCCCTGTTCGCGGTGGCC
>DASPIV010000714.1:0-3240 GCA_035628955.1 Bordetella sp. | reverse complement strand
CCGGGCTCCAGGCGCTGGATCCTGTCATGCGCGTCCAGTTCGGCAGCACCTTCCAGGCATTGCAGGGTGATCGCGCTGCGGTCGATGCCGTGGGTAGGCAAGGTCTGGCCGGCGGGCAGTGCCAGCCGCAGAATTTCCAGTTGGTCGGCCCGCACCAGCGCGCGCGAAGGGGTATCCTTGACTGCGCCGCCCAGTGGGCGAATGTCGATCAGTTCACCCGATTGGGCGTGATGCAGCGCCATATGCACTCCTTGAGCAAGGCCACGCAACCGCAAGTCGCGTTCCACAACCATATTACGCCCTGGCAGCCTGGCAAACCGGGGCGCCCCGCATGCAGAATCCCGTCCATCCTGGCGATAGCGCCGCCGATCACCGTATCTCCGTCACCGTGCTCACGGGGTTCCTGGGCAGCGGCAAGACCACACTGTTGAACCGGCTGGTAAAGGATCCGGCTTATGCCGACGCCGCCGTCATCGTCAACGAGTTCGGCGCGGTGGGAGTCGATCATCATTTGCTGCGGCATGCCGATGCCCGTATCGTACTTCTGGAAGGCGGCTGCATTTGTTGCACGGTCAATGGCGGGCTGGTCGATGCACTGCGCGACCTGTTCATGATGGCGTTGCGGCGGCAGATCAAGCCGTTTCGCCGGGTCCTGATCGAAACCACGGGGCTGGCCACGCCCGCCGCAATTCTGTTTACCTTGCGCCACCAAGCTTTTCTGGCCGAGCGCTATGTGTATCAGGGCACGCTCACGGTAGTGGATGCCGGGCATATCCAGGCACAGTTGCTGGCGCAGCCCGAGGCCGCGCAACAGGTCGCGCTGGCCGACATCCTCGTGTGCACCAAATCTGATCTGGTGTCCGCCGATGTGTTGGCCGGCGCCCTGGATGCCGTTGCCCAGGTCAATCCGGGTGCGCAGATGTGCGTGCAGCGCCCCGATGCGCCGCTGGACAGCAGGCTGCTGATGGGCGACTTCCTGCCGGCTCGCAGGGCCGGCGATGCGTGGGGCAACTGGCTGGCGGGGTATTCGCCCTTGACACAGGGCGGGCGGCATCCGCATGTGCGCCAGCTCGTGGTCGACCTGCCTGTGCCGATCAGCCGCGCGGTGTTCCTGACAGGCATGGCGCAGGTGCAAGACATGCATCATCAAGGCTTGCTGCGCATCAAGGGGCTGGTTGAGTTTCAGGGTGAGGCCGCGCCTTGCGCCGTCCATGGCGTCCACCGCGACCTGTATCCCTTCGCGCCGCTGGCAGGCTGGCCAGAGGGCGAACACCAATCGCGCCTGGTATTCATATTGCGTGGCCTGGACCCCGTGGTCGTGGCCGATGCCGTGCGCTGCGCGTTGCGCCAAGCCACCTGAACCCGCGAGGCGGGTAGTCGGTATCCCGTGGAAATACGGTATAAGACATGAACTGGTGCCAGAAAAAGAGACAATCATGGACCGCCTGAAAGCCATGCAGGTGTTCGTCGAAGTCGTCGACCGCGGCAGCCTGTCCGCCGCGGCGCAGCGGCTGGACATGTCCCGCGCCATGGTGTCGCGCTACCTGGCCGAACTCGAAGAATGGGTGGGTGTGCGCCTGCTGCATCGCACGACGCGGCGGCTGAGCCTGACGCCTGCCGGTGCCGACACGCTGCCGCGCTGCCGCCGCATGCTGGACCTGGTGGGCGACATGCACGAAGCCGTGTCCACGCCGGAATCCGAGCCGCGTGGCGAATTGCGCATGACCGTCAGCCTGTCCTTTGGCGCGGCCCAGTTGGGCAGCGCGGTGGCCGATTTCGTGGCACGTCATCCTGGCGCTTCGGTAGACCTGCAATTGATCGACCGCACCGTCAACCTGGTGGAAGAGCGGGTCGATCTGGCGGTGCGCATCACCAATGACCTGGATCCGAACCTGATCGCGCGCAAGCTGGCGCCGTGCCAATCGGTGGTGTGCGCCGCGCCTTCGTACTTGCATGCGCGTGGTGCCCCGGCGCGGCCCGAAGACCTGTCCAAACACAATTGCCTTACCCATTCGCACTATGGCAAAAGCCTGTGGCGCTTCCGGCGCGACGGCGCATGGGTGGATGTGCCGGTCAGCGGCAATATCACGGCCAACGACGCCTTGTTGCTGGCTCGTACGGCAGTGCAGGGCGGCGGCATCGCGCTGCTGCCCACTTACCTGGCCGGCCCCGAGATCGCCGCGGGCCGCCTGGTCGCGCTGTTGCCGGGCACGCCTCCTGAAGAGCTGGGTATATATGGGGTATATGTCTCGCGGCGCCAGATGCCCCTGATTCTGCGGGCCATGCTGGATTTCCTGGCCGAACGGTTTGGTCCGGCGCCTTGGGACACCTGGTCATGACCCTGGCCGCGGTCAAAATTGGCCCTTATGCTTTGTCCCCCCGGGGCATTGCAGGTATAATCAAACAACTGTCTTCATGAAGACCAACGTCGCTCCAGTCGGTGCTGCCCAATAGGCAGCCGCGGTACATACGGCCTAAATGCCGTACCGAAAAGGCAGGGGCGCGGGCAACACCGCAGCGAGTATCGTCGCGGCGGGCTTCCCGGCAGCCGGTGCCGCTACAACGGTTTCAAGGCTTCCCGAAGTGGTTGCCATGCGAGTTGGCAGGCCGCCTATGCGCCGGCCGTTCGTGGGGGCAGCATGGTCGTCCCATACGTCTAAGAATCGTCGGCTCAGCGTCGCCGCATGGCCCGCCCGGTTTATTCCTGGTTGGGTGGTGGTCGCTGATCCGGGGCAAGGGGTACCCTGCGTCTCCGTCCTGTGCCCTGGTGCCAGGCGGTTCAGGTTCATTTTTAAGCAAATGCCGCCTTGGCGGCGCTGCGCACTGATACGCGCGGCATTGTGCGAATCCAATACACCAGCATGCTGGGGCATATCGCACACGGCCGTGCTTGCAGGAATGCTGTGAACATTACGCAAGTCCGCGTCACCGTCCGTGTCAACACCTGGACCTTCCAGCCCCTTGGGCTGGGCGGCGCCTGTTGCGCCAGTGGCGATCGCGGTGCCAGGCAAGGCACCCAGCAAAAAGGCCCGGCGGTGTGCCGGGCCTTCGGGTATTGGTTGCGGGGGCAGGATTTGAACCTACGACCTTCGGGTTATGAGCCCGACGAGCTGCCAGACTGCTCCACCCCGCGTCTGAGAAGAAAGATCTTATCCTTTTTCCAGAATTAGCGCAAATTGGCCCCTTTTAACAGACAGAAAAATCGATGAACGATAGCGAGGCAACATGCGTGCTTGAAAC
>DASPIV010000713.1:0-4126 GCA_035628955.1 Bordetella sp. | reverse complement strand
GAAGATGCCCCCGATTTCGACGACCCGGCCATCGAGCCCGCCCTGCGGCGCGACCTGCGCGAACGGCTGGCCGTCAATCTGGCGGGACGCCCGCTGGCCACCCGGCGGGTATTGCTCGACCTGCAGCGGCTCTAGGGCCGGGACGCCGCCGCGGGGCGGCGCGCACGCCAGCCGCGGCCTCAGGGAGTCTTGGACAACGCCGGCATCCATTGCAGGTGGCCGTCCCGGATCTTGTAGACATCCAGCGTGATGTAGTTGCCCGACCCCGCCGTGACCAGCGTCACCGCCAATTCGGGCTGACCGTCGCCATCCACATCCTTGAGTTCCGCCTGGCGCAGTTCACCGTCGCGCGGGCGGATCAGGCCGTCGGCGTAGTCGCCGCTAGACAGGTCGCGGTACAGGCGCACGCTGTACGTGCCGATGGAGGCCGGCTCGCCCAGCTCTTGTGCCACCACCACTGCGGCGGGCGCGGTGGCCAGCGGCACCACGATAGGGGTTGGGGCCGCGGCATCGGCCGGGCTGGCCGATCCAGCCCATTCGACCACGCTGGCCTGGCTGGTGCGACGATCGACCAGGCACAGCATGGTTACCGCTGCCCCTTTCATATGGGCTTGAGGGGCGCCGCCGCGGATCAGCAGTGCCGTCTGGCCTGAGCGGTCGTCGAATTGCATGGGCGTACCCACTTGTTCAGTCTGCATCAGCCCGGATGCCTGCGCGCACAGGCGCAGCGCCTTGTCTTCTTGCTGTTGCCAGGCGGTGGGCGAACTGGCTTGCGCGGCAGCCGTAGCCAGCAGGACGGCGATCGGGAAACAAGCCAGGGCAGGGCGGCGGGGGCAGAGAGTCATCCGGGGCTCTAGTCAGGGTGGGAACACTTATCGTGTAGCACGTGCCGGGCCGTAGTGTCCACGATGCACGCAAGCGTGGCTCAAAGGCCTGCTGCCCACAGCGGTGTCAGCCGCACAAAAGAAAGGGCCCGCGCATGGCGGGCCCCCAGGGATGCCGACAACTGAGCCTGGTTATTCGCGGTTGCCGCCGAAGATGCCCAGCAGCATCAGCAGGTTCGAGAATACGTTGTAGACGTCCAGGTAGATGGCCAGTGTGGCGGACACGTAGTTGGTTTCGCCGCCGTTGACCACGCGCTGCAGGTCGACCAGCATGAAGGCCGAGAAAATGACGATGGCCAGTACCGAGATGGTGAGCATCAGGGCCGGCATTTGCAGGAAAATGTTGGCCAGCGCCGCCAGCAGGATGACCACCGCGCCGGTGAACAGCCATTTCTGCATGCCGGACAGGTCGCGTTTGATGGTGGTGGCCAGGGTGGCCATCGTGCCGAACACCACGGCCGTGCCGCCAAAGGCGGTCATGACCAATTGCGCGCCGTTACCCATGCCCAGCACGAAGCCCAGCAGGCGTGACAGCATGATGCCCATGAAGAAGGTGAACGCCAGCAGCAGCACCACGCCCAGCGAACTATCCTTGTTTTTCTCGATGGCGAACATCAGGCCGAAGGCGCCCACCAGGAATACGATGGCCGACAGGCCCGGGCTCGCCATCATGACCTGGTTCACGCCCGTGTACAGGCCGACCGCCGCGCCCAGTACCGTGGGGATCAGCGACAGCGCCAACAGCCAATAGGTGTTGCGCAGCACTTTGTTGCGGACGACTTCGCCCGGCGCGCCGGCAAGACTGCCGGAGCGGTTGAAGGGGGAAGGACGGTATTGGTTCATGGACGGCTCCTGATTGCGGCAAAAGGGGATTGCCCAATGGGTTTAGATAGATAGGATACCTTACAGTTCCCTGAAAAATCCACTGAGGTTGATTTAAGGGGGCAAGGCTCTTTTCAGCCCGGGCGCACGGCCCGCACGGCGCGGTCGATCAGGGCGGGCAATTCGGCCTCGAGACGGGCCCGCAGGCTGTCCGAGGCTTCGTCTACCGCGCGCTGCAAGGCTTGTTCCAGTTCGGCCTGCAGGGCGGCGCGCAACACCGCGTCGCCCGCGCCCGAGCCGCCGGCCGTGCTCCAGGCAGCCTGGGGGGATCCGGCGCCACCGGCTGCATCGGACCCGGCGTTCGGGGCGGTGTGGCCGGCCACCTGGGTCAGTACGGGCAAATCGATGCTGTGCGCCCCCCCTGGCCCCGGGGCGTCGGGAACCGGCGCCAGGGTGGGTTCGGCCCGCTGCGTCAGGGTGGGAATGCCTGGGTCTGAATAATGTGGCATGAGGGCTCCAGGAAAGGGCCGCCTTACGCCGCGCGGCTTGTCAGGTCGTGGCTGTGCGGCATATGGCCGGCAGCCTGGTATACGCGCCAGCGCTGGCGTGCCGCCTGGCGGTCGGCGGGATCGTCGGAAACGATTTCCAGCACCCGTGCAAAGCCATCGTAGCCGGGTGGGCAGTCGTCGTCGAGGTTGAGCAGCCAGAGCTCGTCGGCATCGTTGGACGAGACAGTAGGCTGGGGGGCGGCCGCGGTCAGGATGACCGGGGTGTCGGCAGCCAAGGGGTCCGAGGCCAGGACATGCGGCACGAACGAGATGTCGTCGAATGCCCACAGCATGCGGTCGAATGCGGCCAGGCGCGCCCCGTCGGCGCAATAGACGACCAGCCGCTGGCCCGCCTGGTAGCGCTTGCGGGCCGCCTGGCAGGCGGCCCGCAAGCGGTCGGAGGCGCCGAAGGCGAAATCGATACGCGTCATGGACGGGGCAGGGCCATCAGGCCTGGTCGAGCAGGTACTGCATCAGCAGCGGCACGGGGCGGCCGGTAGCCCCCTTGTCCTTGCCGCTGCGCCAGGCTGTGCCTGCGATATCCAGGTGAGCCCAGCGATAGGCCTTGGCATAGCGCGACAGGAAGCACGCTGCCGTGACCGAGCCGGCCGGCGGACCGCCGATGTTGGCCATGTCGGCGAAATTCGACTTCAGCTGGTCTTGGTAGGCGTCATCCATGGGCATGCGCCAGGCCGTGTCCAGTGACTGCCGGCCAGCGGCCAGCAGCGCGTCGGCCAGTGCGTCGTCTTGCGTGAACAGGCCGGTGTTGACGTGGCCCAGTGCCACCACGCAAGCGCCGGTGAGCGTGGCGATATCCACCACGGCCGAAGGCTTGAAGCGTTCGGCGTAAGTCAGGGCGTCGCACAGCACCAGGCGGCCTTCGGCGTCGGTGTTCAGGATTTCGATGGTCTGGCCCGACATGCTGGTGACGACATCGCCGGGCTTGTTGGCCTTGCCGCTGGGCAGGTTCTCGCAGGCGGCGATAAGGCCCACCACATCGAGCGGGAGATCCAGTTCGGCCAGCGCACGGAAGGTGCCCAGCACGCTGGCGGCGCCGCACATGTCGTACTTCATTTCGTCCATGGTGGCGGCAGGCTTGAGCGAGATGCCGCCGGCATCGAAGGTGATGCCCTTGCCCACCAGCACCACCGGCCCCGCCTTGGACTTCTTGGCGGGCTTGCCCGCATGGCGCAGCACGATGAAGCGCAACGGTTCGTCGGAGCCGCGCGCCACCGACAGGAACGAGCCCATGCCCAGCGCCTCGACCTGCTTGCGGTCCAGCACCTCGACCTTCAGCGATTTGAATTCGCGCGCCAGTTTCCTGGCGGTCTCGCCCAGGTAGGTGGGGGTGCACACGTTGCCCGGCAGGTTGCCCAGGGTACGGGTGAGCTCCATGCCGTTGGCGATGGCGCCGCCTTCGCGCAGCCCCTGCTGGGCCTGCCCTGCGTCGGCGCGCTCGACCACTTGCACGATTTTCTTGAGCTTGGGACGGGCGTCGCGGTCGGGTTTGCCGAACGTGGCGTCGTAATGATAGGTGGCCGCGCCGGCGGCGATGGCGGCCGAGCGTGTGCGGGCCCGCATGCCGATGTCGGCGATGGGGTTCGCGGCCAGCGTGGAAACGGCCTCGGTGATGCGGGCGGCCACGCATGCCGCGGCGAAACCCTGTTCGGCCATGGCATGCGCGCGGGCGTTGTAGTCACTTTGCTTGCCCAGGCCCACCAGCACCACCCGCTGCGCCGAGACGCCCGGCAGCGCACGCAACACCAGCGTGGCGCCCGCGCGGGCGCGGAACTCGGCCTTGACGACATTGCGCACGGCATTGTTGCTGGCGCGATCGATGATATCGGCGGCGGGGCTGAGTTCGCCATCGGC
>DASPIV010000712.1:0-9202 GCA_035628955.1 Bordetella sp. | reverse complement strand
CCATGCAATATATCTTCGAGCGGCCCGAGGGCGGCCTGACGCCGCTGGGCGGCACTACCGCCATGAGCAGCCACAAGGGCTATGGGCTGGCCGTGATGGCCCAGATACTGGGCGGCACCCTGGGCGGCAGCGCCATGGCGGCACGCCGCGCCGGCGTGCGCCAGCCGGGCGAGCCCGACGACATCGGCCACTTCTTCCTGGCGCTGAACCCGGACGCTTTCCGCGAGTCGGGTTCGTTCGAAGAAGACGTCGACGACGTGATCGATACCTTGCGCGACACGCCCGCGGCCGATCCGGCGCAGCCGGTGCTGGTGGCGGGCGAACCTGAAGCCGCCGAGCGGCAGCGCCGCCTGCGTGACGGCATTCCCATTCCTGAAGCCCTGGCGCAGCGCCTGAGGGCACTGTGCGAGCGCAGCGGCATACCCTATGTGCTGGGCGCCTGACGAATTTCCCCGGAACGATACGGCAACGCCGCCGGACCACGACGACTCATCGAAGGACTCCGCTTCATCATGACTGACAATTCCAAGCGCAAGCGCCCCGAAGACCTGCGCAGCCATCGCTGGTATGGCGTGAAAGACCTGCGTTCTTTCGGCCACCGTTCACGCACGGCGCAAATGGGCTATCACCGGTCCGACTATGCGGGCAAGCCGGTGATAGCCATCATCAACACCTGGAGCGACATCAACCCCTGTCATAGCCATTTCAAGCAGCGGGTGGAAGAAGTGAAGCGGGGTATCTGGCAGGCGGGGGGCTTTCCCGTGGAGATGCCGGCCATGAGCCTGTCCGAGCCATTCCAGAAGCCCACCACCATGCTTTACCGCAACCTTCTGGCCATGGAAACCGAAGAGCTGCTGCGTTCGTATCCGGCCGACGGCTGTGTACTGATGGGCGGCTGCGACAAGACCACGCCGGCCTTGCTTATGGGCGCAGCCTCGATGGACTTGCCCACCGTGTTCGTGCCGGCCGGGCCGATGTTGCGCGGCAACTGGAATGGCCAGACGCTGGGCTCGGGCTCGGATACCTGGAAGTACTGGGCCGAACTGCGGGCCGGCAACATTACGGAAGAAGATTGGCAAGGCGTCGAAGATGGCATCGCGCGTTCGCCCGGCCATTGCATGACCATGGGCACGGCCTCCACCATGACGGCGGCGGTAGAGGCGCTGGGGATGTGCCTGTCGGGCTATTCGTCGATTCCGGCGCCGGATTCCCGCCACGCCCAGATGGCGGGGCTGTCGGGCAAGCGTATCGTCGAAATGGTGTGGCAGGACATCACGCCGTCCAGTCTGCTGACGGCCGCATCGTTCGACAACGCGGTGCGTACGGTACTGGCCTTGTCCGGCTCGACCAACGCGGTGGTGCACTTGATTGCCATGGCGCGGCGCTGCGGTTTCCCGCTGGACCTGGACCGCTTCGACAGCCTGGCGCGCACCACGCCGGTGTTGGCCAACCTGCGTCCGGCAGGCAAGTACCTGATGGAAGATTTCTATTACGCCGGCGGCCTGCGCGCCTTGATGGTGCAATTGGGCGACCTGCTCGACACTACGCAACGCACCGTCGATGGCCGTACGCTGGGCGAGAACATCGCCGGGGCACGCGTCTTCAATGACGACGTGATCCGCACGCGCGACCAGGCGCTCGTCGCGCGCGACGGCCTGGCGGTGCTGCGCGGCAATCTGGCGCCCGACGGCGCGGTGATCAAGCCGCCCGCCATGGAGGCGCACCTGCAAACCCACACTGGCCGCGCCGTGGTCTTCAAAGACTACAACGACATGGCGGCCCGCATCGACGACCCGGACCTAGATGTCGAAGCCGACAGTGTGATCGTGTTGCAGAATGCCGGTCCGCAGGGCGCGCCGGGCATGCCCGAATGGGGCCAGCTGCCGATTCCGCAGAAACTGCTCAAGCAAGGAGTGCGCGACATGCTGCGCATTTCGGATGCGCGCATGAGCGGCACCAGCTATGGCGCCTGCGTGCTGCACGTGGCACCCGAATCGTACGTGGGCGGGCCGCTGGCGCTGGTGCGCGATGGCGACCTGATCACCCTGGATGTGCCAAACCGGCGGCTGGACGTGCAATTGTCGGAAGCCGAACTGGCCGAACGCAAGGCGGCCTGGCGGGTGCCGCCGCCGCGTTTCGAGCGCGGCTATGGCGTGTTGTATTTAAAGCACATCGGGCAGGCCGATACGGGCTGCGATTTTGATTTCCTGCAGACCGACCAGCGCCAGGAAGCGGCCGGCGAGCCCGAGATCCATTGACGATACAAACCCACTACCAGACAAGGAATCGCCATGACTACACCGTTGCCCAACCGCTTCCGCCAGCGCATTCTGGCGCGCGAACGGCTGATCGGCTTCTGGATGTGCATGTCCAGCCATATCACTACCGAACTGGTCGGGCTGGCCAATTTCGATTGGCTGCTGCTCGATGGCGAACATTCGCCCAATGAGGTGCCGCTGTTCCTGCAGCAGTTGCAGGCCTTGCAAGGCAGCCCCAGCGCGGCGGTGGGCCGGCCGTCGTGGAACGATCCGGTCGAGATCAAGCGGCTGCTGGATATCGGCTTCTACAACCTGCTGATTCCGTTCATCGAGTCCGAAGAGGATGCGCGCCGCGCGGTCGCGGCCACGCGCTATCCGCCGCAAGGCATGCGCGGCGTGGCCGGCTTGCAGCGCAGCAACCGCTACGGCACAGTGCCCGACTACCTGCACACCATCAACGACAACATCTGCGTGCTGCTGCAGATCGAAAGCCGGCCCGGTATCGAGGCGGTGGACGAGATTGCCGCCGTAGAAGGGGTGGACGGCATCTTCATCGGCCCGTCAGACCTGGCGGCTGCCCTGGGGCATATCGGCAACCCGGGCCATCCCGAGGTGCAGGACACCATACGCCACCTGTACCAGCGCGCCAGCGCGCAGGGCAAGGCGGTGGGTATCCTGGCGCCCGTGCCGGCGGATGCGCGCCGCTACCTGGACATGGGCATGCATTTCGTGGCGGTGGGCACCGACCTGGGCGTGTTCAAACAGGCCACTTTCGCGTTGCGAGAGGCGTTTCCCACCTAGACCGGCCTGGCGGCAAGAAGCACAAAAGGATGCCCGCGGGCATCCTTTTGTTTTGCCGTATTCATGCCGCCCGCTTTGGGGCGGCAGAATGGATCAGGCCAGCGCCTTGATGGCGGCAGACAGGCGGCTCTTGTGGCGAGCGGCCTTGTTCTTGTGGATGATGTTCTTGTCGGCCACGCGATCGATCACGCTGCTGGCTTTCTGGAACACTTCACCCGCCGCCGCCTTGTCGCCGGCAGCGATGGACTGGCGTACGCGCTTGATGGCGGTGCGCAGCATCGAGCGCAGGCTGGAATTATGCTTGTTGCGCTCGACCGATTGACGAGCGCGTTTGCGTGCTTGGGCGGTATTGGCCATGTTGCGATATCTAGTGAATTCGGCAAAGTCCAAGATTGTAGCAACTCTACCGGGGATTGCAAGATCTTTGCCCATATGGGCAATAAGAGCCTCAGGCCGAGGCCACGCCTATGCTAACAAACCAGGGCGTGAAACGGCGCACATCGATGGGCATGTCGTTTTCCAGGGTGCTCAGCGCGCCATCGACGTCGTCCAGCGGATACTCGCCGAAGACGGGCAGGCCGCCCGCCGCCATGGACACCCGCAGGCTGCCAGAATAATAGGGACGCAAGGCCTGCACGATTTCGCCCAAAGGCTGGCCGCGGGCGTCGATCCGGCCTTCTTCCCAGGCGGATTGGGCCGCCAGTTCGGAGCGGGGAACGCCGACGCGTACCGAATCGAAGCGTACTCCCAGCCCCGGGCGCAGCGAGTCGCGTGCGCCGGCCAGGGTTTCGATGATGATCGGTTCGTCGTGCGCCACCACCAGGGTGCGGTGCGGCTGTTGGCGCACCATGTAGCGGCTGCCGGCGGAACGGACGAGCCCTTCGGAGGTTTCTACCGTGAACGGCCGCTGGTCGCGGGTGCTGGCGGCAACCGCGACGGCCCCGGCCAGCAGTTTCAGGTTGCGGGTATTGGCGGTGTATTTGAGGTCGATGCGGCTGCGCGCATCCAGCAGCAGCTCGCTGCCATCGGACAGCATGTAGCGGCGGCGTTCGCCCGTGCCGGTGGCCGCGTCGGATGCCAGGCTGCCCAGGGGAAAGAACATGTTGCCGATGTAGGCGGCCGACATGCCGCTGGCGGCCAATAGGGCCGCGCCGCCCAGGAAACGCCGGCGCGCACGGGAAACCGGCTGCAGTTCGAGCGGGGGCAGATCGACATGGTAGCCCGCCGGGTAGGTATCGCCCAGCCGGCCGAATGCCGCGCCACCCAAGGTACTCGTCAGTTGTTGCCAGGCGTTGTTATGTTGCGGGCTGGCATCGCGCCAGGCCAGGAATTTGGCGTAGTCATGTTGTGTTGCCCGGCCCGAGCGTAGCAGCAGCAGCCAGTCTATGACCTGGTCTGCGAGAGGCGACGCCTGTATGGAGGAGGGATCCGGTGCCATGAGCGAACCCGAAGGACTGCCGAACAATTGCATTATTAAATAATAATGCTTTTTTTACTTTAGATTACATAGTTCGGCTGCAGTTTTTTGCCGTTTTCGCATTTTTGATACCAAAAACGGCATATGGCGCACCATGCGCGGGCTTATCCGGCGCGGCGCCGACCGAAATCGCGTAACCGGAAGCCGCAGGCGAACAAGGCCGCAAAGTAGGCGGCGCCGCTGGCGGCCAGCACCGTGGCCAGCCACAGGGCGCGGCGGGCTGGCTGGGCTTGCAGGGCAACCCAGTCCAGGTGGCGGTCGGCATAGAACAGCACCAGCGCAAGGGTCGTCAGGGCGGGCACCAGGCGCAGCAGGAAAACCGGCCACCCCGCCAAGGGGCGATACACACCGCGTCGCCGCAGCCCGATCAGCAATGCCAGGGCATTGAGCGTGGCCCCCAGCCCGATGGCCAGCGCCAGGCCGGCATGGGCCAGCAGGGGCACCAGGGCCAGGTTCATCAACTGGGTGGCCAGCAGCACCATGATGGCGATTTTTACTGGGGTGCGGATGTCTTGCTGGGCATAGAATCCGGGCGCCAGGATCTTTACTGCCAGGATGCCGACCAAGCCTACCGAATAGGCAATGACGGCCAGGCGGGTCTGGGCGACGTCCTGGGCCTGAAAGGCGCCGTAGTGAAATAGCGTGGCCACCAGTCCGTCGGACAACAAGGCCAGGCCCAGGGCAGCCGGCAGGCCCAGCAACAGCACCAGGCGCAGTCCCCAGTCCAGCAGGGCCGAATAGCCGGTGGCGTCTTGCCGCGCATGTGCGGCCGACAGGCTGGGCAGCAGCACGGTGCCCAGCGCCACCCCGAGCAGGGCGGTGGGAAACTCCATCAGCCGGTCGGCGAACGACAGCCAGGTGACACTGCCGGGAGTCAGCCAGGTGGCGATATTGGTGTTGATCAACAGGGATATTTGCGCCACCGATACTCCCAGCGTGGCGGGAGCCATCTGCCTGAGAATGCGCTGCACGGTGGCGTCGCCCCAGGCTTGCCGTGCGCTGGTGTACAGGCGCGGCACCAGCCCCAGGCGCGCCAGCGCGGCCCACTGCATGGCCAGTTGCGCCACGCCGCCGGCCATCACGCCGATGGCCAGCGCGTAAATGGGGATGTCCATGCGCGGCGCCAGCCAGAGGCAGGCCCCGATCATGGACAGGTTCAGCAGCATGGGGGTGAAGGCGGGAACGGCGAAGCGCCGCCACGTATTGAGCACGCCCGAGGCGAACGCCACCAGCGACATGCACAGAATGTACGGGAACATGACCCGTGTCATCCAGACGGCGGCGCCGAACTCGGTGGCGCGGGCATCGCCGCGCAGGCCGCTGGCCATCGCCGTGACGACCCAGGGGGCGGCCAGGATGCCCACCACGGTGACGGCCATCAGCGCCAGTGTGAGCAGCAGCGCCACGCGGTCGAGCAGGGTGCGTACCTCGGCGTCGCTGCGTTCGTTGCGGGCGGCTCCCAGGATGGGCACGAAGGCTTGCGCGAATGCGCCTTCGGCAAACAGGCGGCGCAGCAGATTGGGAATGCGGAACGCGACCCAGAACGCATCGGTCAGCGGGCCGGCGCCAAAGGCGCGCGCAATGAGGATGTCGCGGACCAGGCCAGTAATGCGCGACAGCAGCGTGAAGCTGCTGACAGTGGCGGCCGAACGGAACAGACCCATGGAGTGGAGCGGAAAGCGCGCACCGGCAGGGCCGGCGCGCATTAGGCGGGGTTACTTGGGCGGCATGCGGATCGCGCCGTCCAGGCGGATCGTTTCGCCGTTGAGCATGTCGTTGGTGACGATGCTGTACACCAGCTTGGCGTAGTCTTCAGGACGGCCCAGGCGTGCCGGGAAGGGGATGCTGGCGGCCAGCGAATCCTGCACTTCCTGGGGCAAGCCGAAAATCATGGGCGTGCCGAAGATGCCCGGCGCGATGGTCATGCAGCGGATGCCAGTCTTGGACAGGTCGCGCGCAATGGGCAGCGTCATGCCGGCTACGCCAGCCTTCGAGGCCGCGTAGGCCGCCTGGCCGATCTGGCCGTCGAACGCGGCCACCGAAGCGGTGTTGATCAGGACGCCGCGTTCGCCGGTGGGCTCGGGCGTGTTGGCGCTCATGGCCTCGGCGGACAGCCGCATCATGTTGAAGCTGCCGATCAGGTTGATGGAAACGACTTTCTGGAACAGGTCGAGCGGGTGCGCGCCGTTCTTGCCGACGATCTTGGCGGCCGGGGCCACGCCCGCGCAATTGACCAAGCCGGACAGCGGGCCCAGCTCGAGCGCGGCGGCCACGGCCTGCTTGCCGTCGGCTTCCTGGGTGACGTCGCAATGTACGTAGCGCTGGCCCAGTTCGTGGGCCAGGGCCTGGCCGGGTTCGTCTTGCAGGTCGGCGATGACTACCTTGGCGCCGTTCTCAACCAGCATGCGCACGGTGCCGGCGCCCAGGCCGGATGCGCCGCCAGTGACGATGAATACCTTGTTCGCGATTTCCATGTCGGGTCTTTGAAAGCAGAAGAGTTCGGTGTAGCGCCGCGGCATGCCGCGGCGCGCAGAAAGCGGCGCGGCTTAGCTGGCCAGCGCCTGGAACAGGCGGTTCTTGATGTCGTCGACGGCGCCCACGCCAGAAATCTTGCGGTACTTGGGTGCGCGGCCGGCGTCTGCCTGGGCCCACGAGGCGTAGTAGTCGACCAGGGGCCGGGTCTGCTTCTGGTATACGGCCAGGCGGTTGCGTACGGTGTCTTCGCGATCGTCGTCGCGCTGCACCAGGGCTTCGCCGGTGATGTCGTCCACGCCTTCCTGCTTGGGCGGATTGAAGCGCACGTGGTAGCTGCGCCCGCTGGCCGGATGCACACGGCGGCCGCTCATGCGTTCGATGATGTCTTCTTCGGGCACCGCGATCTCGACCACGTAGTCGAGCGCCACGCCGGCGCTCTTGAGCGCGTCGGCCTGCGGGATGGTGCGGGGAAAGCCATCGAACAAATAGCCATTGGCGCAATCGGGCTGCTTCAGGCGGTCTTGCACGAGCCCGATGATGATTTCATCGGATACCAGGCCGCCCGCATCCATGACTTTCTTGGCTTCCTGGCCCAGTGGCGTGCCTGCCTTGACGGCCGCGCGCAGCATGTCGCCCGTGGAAATCTGGGGAATGGCGAAATGCTGGGTGACGAATGCGGCCTGGGTGCCTTTGCCGGCGCCGGGCGGTCCGAGCAGGATGAGACGCATGGGTGCTCCTGAATGATTGGGAATTTTTATGACCGGGAACGATTATGCCGCAACGCAGCAGCCCTTGTGGCCGCTGCTATCAAGGGAAAACCCCTTATAACCCATCAGCGTACAGCGACCGCACCCGTTGCAGGTCGGCGGGCGTGTCTACGCCTGCCATCGGGGGTTGCGGCGTGCAATGCACGACGATGGCGTGGCCGTGTTCCAGGGCGCGCAGCTGTTCCAGGGCTTCACAGCGTTCCAGCGCGCCTTGGGGCAGCGCCGGGAAGCGGCGCAGGAACCCTGCGCGGTATGCATAAAGACCGATATGGTGCAGGGCGGGCAGCCCAGGCGCCAGTACTCGCTGGCCGGCGGCCAGGGCATCGCGCGCCCAGGGTATGGGGGCCCGCGAGAAATACAGCGCGCGCCCGTCGGCGCCGCACACCACCTTGACCACATTGGGGTTGAACAGCGCTTCGGCGTCGGCCAGCGGGCAGGCGCAAGTGGCAATGGCGGCCCCGGGGTGCTCTTGCAGCAGGGCTGCCACGGCGTCGATCAGGGCCGGATCGATCAGGGGTTCGTCGCCTTGCACGTTGACCACGATAGCGTCGTCGGCCAGGCCCAGTTGCTCGACCGCTTCGGCCAGCCGGTCGGTGCCGGTGGGGTGGTCGGGGCGCGTCAGCAGCGCCGTGTGGCCGTGCGCCGCCACCGCTTGTTCGACGCGGGCGTCATCGGTGGCGATGTACACCTGGGCGGCGCCCGAGCGGGCGGCGCGTTCGGCCACCCGTACCACCATGGGCTTGCCGGCGATGTCGGCCAGCGGCTTGTCGGGCAGGCGCGTGGACGCCATGCGCGCCGGGATCAGGGCGATGAAACTCACGGCTCAGGCCGGGTTGTCGGGGCGCGCGGCATCCAGTTGCCGGGCTTCCGATTCGAGCATGACAGGAATGCCGTCGCGCACCGGGTAAGCCAGGCGATCGGCGTGGCAGACCAGTTCGGCCTGGGCACGGTCATAGTCGAGGCGGCCCTTGCAGAGCGGGCACACGAGAGTGTCGAGAAGGCGGGATTCCATGCCGCGATTCTAAAACAGTTTGTGGCGCCGGGTACCGGTCAAGCGGCCAGTCCGGCAGCGGCCCGGCGCAGGCGCGCCGCCAGCCAGTCGAACAAGTCCGGGTCGGACAACCGCGCCTGCACCGGTACTTCCCAGAGCCGCGGGTCGTCGAGAGCGCGGCACTTGATGGCGTCTTTCGAGGTAAGCAGGATGGCGTCGGCCTGCACTGCGCCAAAGGGCGAGCGGCGGTAATCGTAGTGGTCGGGCAGTGCCAGGCAGGGATCGGGGCGTATGCCGGCCGCGCGCAGCGTGGCAAAGTAGCGCTCGGGGTTGCCGATGCCGGCCGCCGCAGCTACGCGGGGAAAAGCTGCCGGGTCGGCAAAATCGGCCAGGGGCCGGCAGGCGCCGCTTTGCAAGTGCCGGGCCGGGCCGG
>DASPIV010000711.1:0-2680 GCA_035628955.1 Bordetella sp. | reverse complement strand
CTCGCAGCTGCTGGAAATGGCCGCCGGCCTGGAAATCGAAAACGCCAACCGCTTGCGCAAGCAAGAGCTGATGTTCGCCATCATGAAAAGGCGGGCCAAGCAGGGTGAGCAGATTTTCGGCGATGGCGTGCTGGAAGTGCTGCCCGACGGCTTCGGCTTTTTGCGTTCGCCCGAAACCTCGTACCTGGCCAGCACCGACGACATCTACATTTCGCCGTCCCAGATCCGCCGCTTCAACCTGCACACCGGCGACTCGATCGAAGGCGAGGTCCGCACCCCCAAAGACGGCGAGCGCTACTTTGCCCTGGTGAAGGTCGACAAGGTCAACGGCGTGGCGCCCGAAGCGATCAAGCATCGCATCATGTTCGAGAACCTGACGCCGCTGCACCCCAACGAGCCGATGCGCCTGGAACGCGATATCAAGAGCGAAGAAAACCTGACCGGCCGGATCATGGACATCTTCGCCCCTATCGGCAAGGGGCAGCGCGGCCTGATCGTGGCCAGCCCCAAATCGGGCAAGACCGTGATGATGCAGCATGTGGCCCATGCCATCACCACCAACTACCCCGATGCCGTCATGATCGTCCTGCTGGTGGACGAACGCCCCGAAGAAGTCACCGAAATGCAGCGCACCGTGCGCGGCGAAGTCGTGGCGTCCACCTTTGACGAACCGGCCACCCGCCACGTGCAAGTGGCCGAAATGGTCATCGAGAAGGCCAAGCGCCTGGTCGAGATGAAAAAAGACGTGGTGATCCTGCTGGATTCCATCACGCGCCTGGCCCGTGCCTACAACACGGTGGTGCCGGCCTCGGGCAAGGTACTGACCGGCGGCGTCGACGCCAATGCGCTGCAGCGCCCCAAGCGCTTCTTCGGCGCGGCGCGCAATCTCGAAGAAGGCGGCTCGCTCACCATCCTGGGCACCGCGCTGATCGAGACCGGCAGCCGCATGGACGAAGTCATCTACGAAGAATTCAAGGGCACCGGCAACTCCGAAGTGCACCTGGAACGCCGCCTGGCTGAAAAGCGCGTCTACCCGGCCATCAACCTGAACAAATCAGGTACCCGCCGCGAAGAGCTGCTGATCAAGCCCGAACTGCTGCAAAAGGTATGGGTGCTGCGCAAGTTCATCCACGACATGGACGAAGTCCAGTCGATGGAATTCATCCTGGACAAGATGCGCGCCACCAAGACCAACGCCGAATTCTTCGAAATGATGAAGAAGTAGTTCCCCCGGAAGCGCCGCGCGCTTTCCACAAAGGGGGCGACGCTGGCGGACCCGGCCAAGCCGGCTCCGCGGCGTCCCGGGCCAGGCCGCACCTCGCCAGATGTCTGGCTCCCGGCGATGGCCTGACACAGGCAGCGCCTCGAAGCGCTGCCCAACGATCAGTGCTCGATATAGCTCTCTACGGGTTCGGGCGTCTGTTGCGGCTTGGACTCGACCGGTTGCAGCTTGGGGTCGTCCCAGGAACCGGTCACCGTATATTCCATGGTCATCGCACGGGCCAGTGGCTGTTTCAGCAGCCACTGCGTCAGGAACGCGCCCAGCCCGATCAGCGGGTTGACCGCCAGCGCCGTCACCACTGCCGCCCCGCTGGCATCCAGGTTCGGGATCACCACGGCCCGCATGTCCCAGCGTTCGGCCACGATATCGGTGTCGCCGGCCAGTACGATGGTGGCCACCGGGCTGCTGAGTTTGGAGCCCTCGGTATGCAGGATGCCCCGGCTCAGCTTCATGTCGCCGCGGATGGTGTCGAACGGGAACCCATCGCGCAGCAGGTTGGCGGGGTTGAATTCCAGCTTGGCCAGCCGCTGCAGCGATTGCAGCGACAGCAGTTCCAGCAGGCGCGCGCTGCGCGAGTTCACGTTCATGAAACGGCCCTTGTCCAGGCTGACGCGCGCCTGGCCGTCGATATTGGCCAGGTCATGCGTCCAGGGCAGGTCGCGCCAGGTGAGCTTGCCTTGCACGGTGCCACTGCCGCCGCCCACCACCTGCTTATGGCCGATGCTGTCCATGAAAGCGCCCAGGTCCTTGAACTGGGCCTTGGCATCGACGGTCAGGCCGCGCTGCGCCCCTTCGAGCCGCCAGTTGCCGGTAGCGTCCAGTTCGGCCGAATCGCTGGCAATGCGCAATTTGTCCAGCCGCCAGAGCTTGCCGCGTTCCAGGTTGGTACCCAGGACTTCCAGCGCCCCTACGTTGTGCCCGTACAGCGAGAACTGCTCGGCGCGCAGGTCGATGGCGGGAATATCCGACAAACCCTCTTCCGACACCCGCATTTCGTCGTTGGCGGCGTTTTTGGCCTCTTGGTCGCCCAATGCCAGGTGCGTCAAGCGCGCCGTGACCTGCCCGGCGATGGCGCCCGAGGCCTCTTGCCAGGCCAGCGAACCGGCGGCCTGGCGTGAAGCCAGGCTGACCTGCCAGTGCTCCGGCTGGGGCCGGGTCGCGCTGAGCTTCAAGTCATCGAGCGTCCACCCGGCCGCGCGCAAACGCTTCGTCTGCAGATCGACGCGGTTGATCATGGGCAGGACCGCATGCGCACGCTTGTCCGCCGTCTTGCCGCCCGCCTTGGACGGCGCGGCTTCATCGGCAATGCTTTGCCAGGCATCCAGATCGAGTTCAGGCATCTGGATGTCGACCGCGAGACCGGTCGCTGGCAGCACGGCCGGCCGGCTTACGCCCAGG
>DASPIV010000710.1:0-4480 GCA_035628955.1 Bordetella sp. | reverse complement strand
ATGCTGACCGGTTGCGCCCTGCAAGGCATGATCAATGGACTGGAATTGTTCCGGCAGTCGCTGGAAAGTGGCGAGCGAATAGATCGGCCGGATGCGTCTGCCTCATTCGAGACCCTGCACGACATCATCGGCATCCACGAGGCGGACGATCTGGAGAAGCGATTCCTGACCGAGGCGCAGTACCGCGCCAAATATGGCAAGGACATGGCCCAGGGAGCTATTCAATGAGCCTGGGGTCCATCAAGGGAATTGACACGCACGCCCATGTAATGAGCGTTTCGGCCAAGCTGGTCAGTGAGCGGCATTCGGCGCCCCGACGCGACGTGACTGTACAGGAGTATGTCGGTTTGCTCGATGCCAACGGCTTGTCGCATGGCGTGTTGACCGCGCCGAGTTTCCTGGGACACGATAACTCGCTGCTGCTGCAGGCGCTGGATGCATTTCCTGGCCGGCTTGCCGGTACCGCCAATGTCGATCCGGCCGTAGACGAAACGACATTGGCCGACATGCACCGCCGCGGAGTGGCAGGGATACGCTTGAACTGGACCCGCCGGGCCAGCTTGCCCGACGTAGACAGCGCCGACTACAAGGGCCTGTTCAGGAAATTAGGCAGCCTGGGCATGCATGTGGAGCTGTTTGTCGAGGATGTGCACGCCGCGCAATTGATTCCCCGCCTGTTGGATCACGGCGTGCCTTTGGTGATCGATCATTTCGGGGCGCCCGACCCTGCCCTGGGGGTTGATGGTCCAGGTTTTCAGCAAGTACTGCACGCCGTGGCTTCGGGCCGGGCTTGGGTAAAGCTGTCCGCCCCGTATCGCCTGGGAGGTGTGGATCCGCGCCGCTACGTCGACGCGCTGCTGCAAGCGGCGGGGCCGGGCCGGTTGATGTGGGGCAGCGATTTTCCGTGGATCAGCCACGAGGACTACCAAGGAGGCCCGACCTTTGCTGCCTGCCTGCGATGGTTGGCGGATTGGGTTCCCGACGAAGCCACGCGCAAAATCATTCTGTGCGACACGCCAGCGCATGTGTTCGGCTTTTGCCGTCCCCGCTGATCATCCGCCGCTGATGTCCGATAAGTGTTCCACGGCGAAATCGATAAATGCCCGTACCTTGGCGGACATGGCGGCGCCGTCGGGAAAAACCATATACAGGTCGCGGTTCGGCAACGCGTAGTCCTCGAGCACGATGCGCAGTTCATCGGTGCGCGCGTAGCGGCCGGTATCCCACGCCGAGCGCATCAGGATGCCACGCCCCTCCAGCGCCCATGCCAGCGCCACTTCGCTGTCGTTGCATCGCAGCGATCCGTGCACTTTGACGTTCTCTACTGTATCGCCAAGCGTGAAGTTCCATACGCCATAGGTGTCGTCGCTGCGTAGTACGACAATGCACTGGTGCTGGATGAGGTCTTTTGGGCAGCTTGGCGTGCCGTACTGGTCCAGATAGGCGGGCGACGCCCACAGGTGGCGCCGGTTCGTTGCGATGCGGCGGGCTCGCATGCCGGAATCGGGCATGGCGCCAAACCTGATCGCGGCGTCGAAACCGCCTTCAATCAGGTTGTAGGGATGATCCGAAAGAATCAACTCGACTTCCATCTTTGGGTAGGCCTGTACAAACGCGGAAATCATGGGGGCGGCGCGCACGCGGCCGAAATTCAGGGGCGCGTTGATCCGCAGCCTGCCGCTGGGATCGAAGCGCCGATTCATGACGTCTTGCTCGAGTTTGTCGAATTCCGCGTACAGCTGCGATGTCCTGTCGTAGTAGAGCTGGCCTTCCTGGGTAAGGTTCATCGCGCGGGTATTGCGATGCAGAAGCTGCACGCCGAGCCGCTCTTCCAATTGCGCCAGGCGCTTTGACAACGCGGGCGGCGATACGCCCAGTGCGCGGGCCGCGGCGGAAATGGAGCCGTGCTTGACGATGGCGAGAAAGAAAGATGAATCTGCCGGCTGGGCCATTGTTAACCGTAAGGAACGAAAGTTTTAACCCCGGGCCTGCACGAAATGCGCTGCCTTGCCGCGTATACTTTTTTCAACACGAACCGTGGCTTCCACAAACGGCTGCCACGCGTGGCGTAACCGAAAAAAGAAAACCAGAGAGACATGCCGGATCCCATTCCAGAATACGAAGTCTATGCTTTGCGCTATGCGACCCGCGACGGCCGCAGGCGGGATCATTTCATCGGCGGCGACCCGCATGACGGCCCCATGCCCATGGACTATTTTGTATGGGTCGCGGTGGGCGCCGGCCGCACCATCGTAATCGATACCGGCTTCACCGAGGAAGTATCGCAACGCCGGGGCGGCCGCACTTATCTGCGTTGCCCTGTGCAGGCGCTGGCGCAGCTGGATGTATTGCCCGAGAGTGTGGGCGATGTGATCCTGACCCATCTGCACTACGACCATGCCGGAAATTTCGATCGGTTTCCGAACGCCAGATTCCATCTGCAGGAGGCCGAGCTCAATTACGCCACCGGCCGCTATATGCACTATCCGCGCTTGTCGCACTCGTTCGAAGTCGATGATGTGTGCGGGCTGGTGCGGCTGAATTACAAGCAGCGCGTGCTGTTCCACGATGGCGACGGGCAGGTAGCACCGGGTGTCACCGTGCATTTCGCCGGCGGCCACACGGCAGGCTTGCAGTTCGTGCGCATCCACACCCAGCGGGGCTGGATTGTCCTGGCGTCTGATGTAAGCCATTTCTACGAGAACTTCGATCAGGGGCGGCCGTTTTCTTCCGCGTTCCACGTGGGACAGATGCTGGAGGGATTCGACCGGCTGCGCGCCTTGGCCGACAGCGACGCCCATATCGTGCCCGGCCATGATCCATTGGTAATGCAACGCTATGCGCCGGCTTGCGGGGCGCTGGAAGGTATCGCGGTGAAGTTGCACGAGGCACCGCGCGCCCCGGAAAACCGCTAGTGCAGATCAGGATGGTCCCGGCCGGCCTCCATCGGAGCGCCGGCACGGACAAGTATTGCCTGCGCCCTGTGCGCAGGCCTTGGGTATGACGATAAAAGTACACGGGAGACACATATGAAGAATACGGCAACTCTGTTCAAGTTCGCTGCCCTGGGGCTGTTGTGGGCCATGGGTACCGGGGCGGCAGCGCCCGTGCGGGCGGCCTACCCCGACAAGCCGATCAAGTTGGTGGTGCCTTTTCCGGCGGGCACGGCCGCCGACATTTCCGCGCGCCGCGTGGCGCAAGGCATGGCTGGCGTATTGAAGCAATCCATCGTGATCGAGAACCGGGGTGGTGCGGGCGGCGCGGTGGGCAGCGAGTATGTGGCCAGGGCGGCGCCCGATGGCTATACCTTGCTGGCAGGCACCCTGAACACGCATGCCATGAACTCGGCCCTGTACAAGGATCTGGCCTACGACCCGCTACGCGATTTCGAACCGATTACCCGTATTACGGCGTTCCCCAATGTGCTGGTGGTGCCGGCCTCGCTGAAGGTGGATACGCTGGCGCAACTGGTGGACCTGGCCAAGCAGCGGGACAACCAGCCGCTGACCTACGGCTCGGGTGGCGTAGGCACGACCGCGCACCTGTCCGCCGTGCTGCTGGGGCAGGCCGCGGGCGTCAAGCTGCTGCATATTCCATACCAGGGAACGTCCAAGGCGATGACGGACGTGCTGTCCGGCCGGGTGGACATGATCTTCGGCAATGTCCCGGTCGTGCTGCCTTACGTGAAAGAGGGCAAGTTGAAGGCGCTGGCGATCACGTCTGAAGAGCGCTCGAAGCAGATGCCCGATGTGCCCACCGTGGCCGAGTTGGGTATGGAAAACGCCGAGATTTCCGTGTGGATCGCCTTGTTCGCGCCCAAGGGCACGCCGGCCGACATCGTGGATACGCTGAGCAAGGCGGCCTTGACTGCCCTGCAGTCACCGGAATTGCAGGCCGGATATGAGCAGGACGGCGGCAAGGTCCAGACCGATGCCACCCCTGCCGCGTTCGCCACCGTGCTGAAACAGGACGTCGAACGCTGGGGCAAGGTGGTCCGGGAATCCGGCGCATCCGTCAACTAGGGCGTGGATCGCTGCCGCCGGCTGGGGCATATGCCGGCTGCCGGCGGTACGGGATCCAGGGCCCGACTCACCAGGAAGTGCTTATGTATCTGCAAGACATCGCCAAGGTCATTCGAAGCAAGAATGCCGGGCCGCGTTGCACCACCTTGGACATCATGTTCAACGACGATGCCGACTACCAGAGGGTGGTGCAGTCCCGGGCCATCAACGCGGCGTTGATCGCCCGGCTCTACGACATACCAGAGGCCGACGTGAAGATCATCGAATATCCCATGTCGCGCGCGCTGAAGATCGCAATTCCCCGCAAGATCACCGCTGGCGATCCGGGTGACCGGGATGTTTATGGCGCGCAACAGCACGCCCGTTTGTTCAAGGTGGAAATATGAGCGCGACCGGCCGTATCCTGAAGGAATTCGCGGCGCTGCCCCGGCGCCGTCCATTGCGCCTGCTCGGCGCGT
>DASPIV010000709.1:0-6323 GCA_035628955.1 Bordetella sp. | reverse complement strand
CGCCTGGCCGCGTTCGGCCAGCGCGGCCTGCAGGCGCCGGCGGCTGGCGTCTTCGGGGTTGAGCGCAATGAAGGGATGCGCCGTCAGGTCTTCGAGTTCGATCAGCGCCTTGCGCGCCAACGGGTGCCGCGCGTGCATGACCACCACGCCCGGCACGCGCAGGAACTCGGAATGTTCCAGCCCCGCCACCGACAGCTCGTCGGCCATCAAGCCGAAATCCAGCTGGCCCGCCGACACTTGTTGCAGCACCTCGCGTGAGCTCAGGATCTGGAACGACATCTGGATGCGCCGTGAATCCAGCCCGAACGCCGCGATGGCGCGCGGCATGAACCCTGTGCCCAGCGCCGGCAGCGCGCCGATGGCCAGGCGCCCCAGCCCGAATGATTTCAGGCTGCGTACCCGGTGTTCAATGATCTCGAAGCCGGCGAAGTAGCGGTCCACTTCCACCATCAGCGCCTGGGCTTCCTGGGTGGGTACCAGGCGCCGGCGCACCCGCTCGAACAAGCGCAATTCGGACGACTGTTCCAGCTTGCGGATCGACTGGCTGACGGCCGGCTGCGAGATGCCCAGCAGGGCCGCGGCCTTGCTGGTCGTGCCGGCCTGCATCACGGCCCGGAAAACCTGGATATCGCGCATTTCCATATATAAGTCTCGCTTATCAACTTACTTATTTGGATTGTTGATGTTATAGCGCGGATGTTCAACACTTGCCCACACTCGCAGTATCAACTTTGAAGTGGTGCACACAAATATGCCTTCTACCCCTGGAATGGACAGAAAGTTCGGCAGCCTGTCGCCCGCCGTGTGGCGAGCCTCGACTGTCGTGTTCGACTCGCTGGACGAATTCGTGCAGCGCAAGCAGCGCCAGCCCGACGGCTTCAGCTACGGCATCACGGGCACGCCCACCGCACGCCTGCTGGAAGACCGCATCGCGCAATTGGAAGGCGGGCGCCATTGCGTGCTGGCGCCGTCGGGCGCGGCGGCTTTGATGACCACTGTGATGGGGTTCGTGCGCGGCGGCGACCACGTGCTGGTGTCGGCCGCCTGCTACGGGTCGCTGAAGACTTTCGCCGAGCAGTGGCTGGCGCGGCTGGGGGTCGAGGTCGAACTGTACGACCCATGCATCGGTGCCGGCATCGATGCGCTGATCCGGCCGGCTACCCGGCTGGTGTGCATCGAGGCGCCGGGCACCGTCACCATGGAAATGGCCGACGTGCCCGCCATTGCCGAGGTTGCGCGGCGGCATGGCGTGCTGACCATGATGGACAACACCTGGGCCAGTCCGCTGGGCTTCCGGCCGCTGGAACACGGTATCGATTTCAGTGTCGAGGCGGCCACCAAATTCTTCGGCGGCCATTCCGATGTGCTGATGGGGTCGATCAGCATGAATGACGCGGGCCACTACGCTGTCTTGCGCGAAACCCAGAGCATCCTGGGGCAGCAGGTCAGCCCCGACGATTGCTTCCTGGTGTTGCGCGGCCTGGAAACGCTGCGGCTGCGTGTGCAGGCGCAAAGCGCCGCCACCCAATCGATCACGCAATGGCTGGCGGAGCAGCCCATGGTCGACCGCCTGCTGTACCCGCCGCTTGAATCCGACCCGGGACATGCGCGCTGGAAGCGCGACTTCCGTACCCACGGCTGCCTGTTCTCGGTGATTCTCGCGCCCGCGCCTGAATCCGCTTTCCACGCCTTTTTCGATTCGTTGCGCCACTTCGCCATAGGCGCCAGCTGGGGGGGTGTGCATAGCCTGGCCGCGTATTACCCGGCAGCTTTACAGGCGGGGCGCGCATTCGCGGCCACCGACCGGCCGGTGGTGCGCCTGTCCATCGGCCTGGAAGACCCGCAAAGCCTGAAAGACGACCTGCAGGCGGCCCTGGCCGCGTTCCAGGCCGCGCGCAACTGAAATCCATCGGGCTGCCTCGGCAGCGCGGTGCCAAGTGCCTGAAGGCACGTCGATATGCAAGGGGAATTGCAATGCGCTTACTAGACAAGTTTTCCACTGTTTTCGTGCCGGCCATGATGGCGTGGGCGGCCACGGCCAGCGCGCAGGCGCCGGCTACGCCCGCCTCGCCGGTCTCGGCGGCGGTGGCAAGCAGCGACAGCCCGACAGTCGACCAGATCCGCAGCCGTGGCTACCTGATATGCGGCTCGGGCCATGGCACCACCGGGTTCTCGGCGCCCGACAAGAACGGCCACTGGAAGGGGCTGGATGCCGACACCTGCCGCGCCATCGCCATTGCCGTGCTGGGCGACCCCGACAAGACCCGCTTCGTGCCGCTGACCGGCCAGCAGCGCCTGACCGCGCTGCAAACCGGGCAGATCGATGTATTGCCGCGCACGACCTCGTGGACCCTGCGCCGCGATGCCAATGGCATCAATTTCACGTATCCCAATTACTACGAATACGATGCCTTCATGGTCCGCAAGGAGCTGGGCATCACCCGTACGCAGGACATGACGGGAGCGACCATTTGCGTGCAGACCGGGTCGACCAACGAGGTCACCGTGGCCGACCTGTCGCGCAAGTTCGACCTGGGCTTGAAGACCGTGCTGTTCGACAATACGGCGGCGTCGCGCCAGGCGTTTTTCTCGGGGCGCTGCGATGGGCTGATCACCGATGCGTCGGCACTTGCCGCGGTGCGCGCCACGCAAACGCAGAACCCGGCCGACTACGTTATTTTCCCGGCCAGCGGCAATAGCGAAGCCCTGACGCCCGCCGTGCGCCATGGCGATGACCGCTGGTTCGACATCGTGAAGTTCGTCGTGCAGGTGCCCATCGCCGCCGAATACATGGGTATCACCCAGGCCAATGTCGACCAGATGCTGAAGTCCACCGATCCGCGCATCGCCCGCTTCCTGGGCACCGAGCCGGGCAATGGCAAGGCGCTGGGCCTGGACGAGCGCTGGGCCTACAACATCGTCAAGCAACTGGGCAACTATGGCGAGATTTTCGAGCGCAATGTGGGCCAGGGTAGCCCGCTGAAGCTCGAGCGCGGCCTGAACCGGCTTTATCGCGACGGCGGCCTGATGTATCCCTACGTGTTCAACTGAAGGCGCGCCATGTTCAAGTCGCTGTGGTTCGACGGGCGGCTGCGCGCGGTGCTGGCGCAGGTGCTGATCGCCTGCGGGTTCGCGGGTGCGGCCGGCTGGCTGTTCTGGAATGCCCGCCACAACCTGATGCAGCGCGGCATCACGATGGGCTTCGATTTCCTGGGCGAGGCGGCGCGCTTTCCGATATCGGAGCACCTGCTGGCCTATCAGCCCACCGACTCCTATGGGCGGGCCTTTGCGGTGGGGCTGGCCAATACCCTGTATATCTCGCTGCTGGTCATCGTGGTGTCGACCGTGCTGGGCTTTCTGCTGGCGCTGGCCCGGCGCAGCCGGCACCCATTGGTGGCGGCTGCCGCGACGGTCTACCTGGAAGCGATCCGCAATACGCCCCTGGTCGTGCAATTGCTGTTCTGGTACAGCGTGGTCACCGTCAACCTGCCTTCGCCCCGCCAGGCGCTGGAGCCGCTGCCCGGCGTCTTCCTGTCGGTACGCGGGTTGTTCTTTCCCAGCGTGTCCTGGACCGGCGACCTGGTGCCGCTGGCCTGGGCCGCGGGGGCGGCCGCCGTGTTGCTGGGCGCAAGGCTGGTGTACAGGCGGCGCTATCGCGCCGCCGGCACGCGGGGCTGGCCATGGGCGCTGGTGGCAACCGGCCTGCTGCTGTGCGGCGCATGGCTGGGGCAAGTCGGGCTGCAGGGCCAGGCGCCGGTGCTGCGCGGCCTGAACTTCGTGGGCGGCGCGTCGTTCACGCCGGAGTTCTCGGCGTTGCTACTGGGCCTGACGCTGTATTCGGCCGCGTTCTCGGGCGAAATCATACGCAGCGGTATTGCCGCCGTGCCGCGCGGGCAGTGGGAAGCCGCGCGCTCGCTGGGCCTGAAGCCCTGGGCCACTTTGCGCTGGGTGGTGGTGCCGCAGGCTTTGCGCATCATCGTGCCGCCCATGACCAGCCAGTATCTGTCGATCATCAAGAACACCACGCTGGCCCTGGCGGTGGGCTATCCCGATTTGTCGTTCGTGATTACCACCACGATCAACCAGACCGGCCAGGCAATCGAGGGCATCGCGATCCTGATGGCGGTGTACCTGAGCATCAGCCTCAGCGTGTCGCTGTTCATGAACCTGTACAACCGCCGCATCAACCGGACACAACGGCCATGACCAGCGCCATCCAGACCATTCCGCCCGAAGCCGTGGCGCCCGCCGCGCCTTGTCCGCCGCACGATCCGCGCGCCACGCTGGGTCATCGCCTGTTCGGCAACGCGCTCAGCGCGGTGGCCACGGTAGCCACGCTGGCATTGGTGGTTACGGTGGCCGGTCGGGTCATCGATTGGGCTTTCCTGGCCTCGGTGTGGCCGGGCGGCACGGGCGCCCAATGCCGCGAGGCATCCGGCGCGTGCTGGGCCTTCCTGGCCGACAAGCTGCGCCAGATCCTGTTCGGCATTTATCCGCCGGGTGAACAATGGCGGCCTACCGTGGTGTGCCTGTTCATTCTGGGCATGGCGGCCTACAGCCTGGATCCGCGCCACTGGCGGCGCGCCACCGCCCTGCTGTGGCTGGCGGGCATGGCCGCCAGCCTTATGCTGATGCAGGGGGGATACCTGGGCCTGGCCATGGTGCCCACGTCATCGTGGGGCGGCCTGCCGGTGACCTTGCTGCTGGCCGTCAGCGCACTGGGCGTGGGCCTGCCCCTGGGAGTGCTGCTGGCGCTGGGGCGCCGCAGCAGCCTGCCGGTGGCGCGCACACTTTCTATCGGCGTCATCGAACTGATCCGCGGCCTGCCTTTGGTCAGCCTGCTGTTCATGGCCTCTATCGTGCTGCCCATCATGTTGCCGGCGGGCATGACTATCGACAGCCTGCTGCGCGCCGGTGTGGCCCTGACGATATTCTCGGCCGCCTACCTGGCCGAAGTGGTGCGCGGTGGCCTGCAATCGATTCCGCCCGGCCAGCAAGAGGCTTCGCGCGCACTGGGGCTGTCGTGGTGGCAGATGACCCGCCTGGTTGTACTGCCGCAGGCCCTGCGCTGCGTGATCGCGCCGCTGACCAACACGGCCATCGTCATGATCAAGAACACCAGCCTGGTATTGATCGTAGGCTTGTTCGACCTGCTCAGCTCGGGCCGCGCCGCTCTGACAGACCCGGCCTGGCCCACCGCCTACGCCGAGACCTATTTGTTCATCGCGGCTATTTATTTCGTGATCTGCTTCAGCCTGTCGCGCTATTCGATGTGGCTGGAGCGCCGGTACCAACAAGGGGAAACGCCATGACATCGACTCACACCGGCGCTGCCGTGCGCATTGCGGGCATGCACAAGTGGTACGGCAGCTACCATGCCTTGCAAGACATAGACTTGCGCGTGGCGGTGGGCGAACGCCTGGTGATATGCGGCCCCTCGGGCTCGGGCAAGTCCACGCTGATCCGCTGCATCAACCGCCTGGAACGCCACGAACAGGGCACCATCGCCGTCAATGGCGTAGAGCTTGGCGATGACCTGCGCGCCATCGACGAGGTACGCGCCGATGCCGGCATGGTGTTCCAGCACTTCAACCTGTTTCCGCACCTGACTGTGCTGGAAAACTGCATCCTGGCGCCCATGCGGGTGCGCCGCCTGCCGCGCGCCCAGGCCGTCGAGAACGCCATGCGCTATCTCGAGCGGGTACGCATTCCGGAGCAGGCCGGCAAGTACCCCGGGCAATTGTCCGGGGGCCAGCAGCAGCGCGTGGCCATCGCGCGGTCGCTGTGCATGAGTCCGCGCGTCATGCTGTTCGACGAACCGACCTCGGCGCTGGATCCCGAAATGGTCAAGGAAGTGCTGGACACCATGTCCTTGCTGGCCGACGAAGGCATGACCATGCTGTGTGTGACCCACGAAATGGGCTTCGCCCGCAGCGTGGCCGACCGCGTGGTCTTCATGGATGGCGGCCGCATCCTGGAATCGGGCAAGCCCGGCGAGTTCTTCGACAGCCCTCGCCACCCGCGCACGCGGGCCTTCCTGGAACGCATCCTGCATTGAAGGTGCGGCACCCTTAATCCAGACGGATATCCAGCCGCTGGACGATTTCCCCATAGCGTTGATAGTCTTCGCTGATGGCCTGGCTGAGTTCTTGCGGCGTGCCGCCCAGTCCTACGGTGCCGAGTGCGGCCAGCTTCTGCCGCACCTCGGCGGACTGCATGACACGGGACACGCTTTGCGCTATTTTCTGGCGCAGGGCCAGCGGAGTATCGGCCGGGGCCATGAGTCCAGACCAGGAAATCGCGTCGCCGAATGAGAGCCCCGT
>DASPIV010000708.1:0-2493 GCA_035628955.1 Bordetella sp. | reverse complement strand
TGATGTATACCGACCTGGCCCTGCGGGCGCGGCGCGGCGAACTGCTGCCTGAAGGCGTGGCCATCGACGCGCAGGGCCGGCCCACCCGCGATCCGGTGGCGGCCAGCCAGGGCGCGGCGCTGCCATTCGGCGGCTACAAGGGGTTTGCGCTGGCGCTGGCCATGCAGGCGCTGGGTGTCTTTGCCGGCTCGGGTTTCGGCGCCGAAGGGGCGGGGTATCTGCTTCTGGCCATGCGGCCCGACCTGATGATGCCGCTGGAACGCTATCGCGCCGACCTGTCGGCCAACCTGGCGCGCGTCAAGGCCACCGCGCGCCAGCCGGGCGTGCAAGAAATCCGCATTCCATCCGAACATGCGTTCGCGCGGCGCCGGGCCAATCAGCATGCGGGTATCGGGATCGACGCCGACATCCACGATGCACTGCAAGCGTTGGCCGCCAGGGTGGCATGACCGCACGTCTCATCAATCGATAGAGGGAAAACCCGCAATTGATGGCCTACCTGGGGTGGGATAGCATATATCCAGATATCCGGATATCTGGATATAAATGGCAAACCCATTCATCCTGGAGACGACGATGAGCCATCAAATCGCGGGAGGCACTGGCCTGACCGCACGTAACGAAGCCCCCGAGTTGATCCGTGCGCTGGACCGCGAGGACGACCGCGCCTGGGTGCCGCTGGCCCGCGGGGCCTGGTTTTATCCTCTTGCCTTCGATGTCCGCCACGGCGCCTGGCACAGTGTGTTCAGGGTCGAGCCGCAAGCACAATTGCCCACGCATTACCACTTGGGCCGGGTGGTCGGTTGCACGCTGCGTGGCCGTTGGCACTATCGCGAGCGAGACTGGGAACACAAGCCAGGCTCTTATCTACTGGAAGTGCCGGGCGACAGCCATACGTTCGAGGTCATAGGCGACGAGACGGTCGAGCTGTTCACCGTGAACGAAGGCGGATTCTTGTTGCTGGACGATAAGGGCGATGTCATCGGCATCACCGATGTGCTGTTACGTCTGGAACAGGCACGCCAGCACTATGAAAAGGTGGGCCTGGGCCAAGCCACTATTGATTCCCTGATCCGTTGACCGCCACATTTGGAGCAGGCATGAATACTCTCAAACAACGATTGGGCCGAGGCGATTCGATCACAATGATCGGCAACAGCATTCCAGATACCTACGCGGCGGAAATGGTAGCCAGTGCGGGTTTCGACGCGGTGATGATCGATCTGCAGCACTCTGCCATCGGCTTGCATGAAGTCAACGACCTGGCTCGCGCGGTACGCGCCCAGCAATGCACTCCGGTCGTACGGGTAGCGGCCAATGATCCCGCACAGATAACGAAAATACTCGATGGAGGCGTGGACGCCATCGTCGCGCCCATGATCAACAGTGCAGAAGAATGCCGCAGATTCATCTCTGCCTGTTATTACGCACCTGCAGGGGAACGCAGCTTCGGACCGTATCTGGGCCAGGTGATAACACGGCAGAACATCCAGGATTACTACGCAGAAACGCGTGCGCGCCTGCTGCCGATTGCCATGATCGAGAATGAGCAGGGAGTTGCCCAGGCGGAGAACATCATGCGCACGGAAGGCCTGGGTGCGGTGTATATCGGGGCTAGCGATCTGTCGATTTCGATGGGGCTCGATTGCGTACCTGACTATCGGGATTCCAGATTGCTTGACCCCATCGTCGTACTGATCGAAATGGGCGCGCGGTGTGGGGTTCCCGTTGGTGCATTTGCTCCCACGCTTGAAGATTCGCTGCTGCTCAAATCCTTGGGCGCCCGCATTCTGTGGGTCGGATCGGACCAAGGGTTCATCAAAGCGGGTTGTGCCGCGCGTAGCCAGCAATACCGGGCCATGTCGGCACAGCCAGCGTAGCGTCGCTATGTGAAAAACGGAGGAGACCATCATGAATGTCGCTGTGAAGACGACGTTGGGCAAGTTGCTGAAAAACCTTCGGCTGCCAGCTGCGGTGTGTCTTGGGCTATCGGTTCTGGTGCACTACCCGGCGCTGGCGATGGCCGATTACCCGGCACGCTCGCTCACCCTGGTCGTGCCGTCGCCGCCGGGCGGCTCAACAGATGCAATCGCGCGGGTGTTGGGCGAGGCCTTGAGTAATCGTCTGGGCCAGCCGGTTGTGATTGAGAACAAAGGAGGAGGTGGTGGAATCGTCGGCACCTCGTACGTGCTGGACAAGCCGGCAGACGGCTATACGATGCTGCTGGCCATCTCGAGCAAGACCGTCGTGAACGCACTGCAGCCTACCTTGTCGTACCAGGCCAACAAGGATCTGACCACCGTGGCACTGGTTTCACGTGTGCCCACTGTCATGGTCACTTCCGTCAGATCCGGCTTGACCGACTTCGTCAGCCTGAAATCCGCCATGCTGGCCAATCCTGGAAAAATCGCCTGGGGAGTGCCCGGTATCGGCACGGCGCCGCATCTTACCGAACACGTACTTACCCAAGCACTGCGGGCCAAGGTCAACGAG
>DASPIV010000707.1:0-3506 GCA_035628955.1 Bordetella sp. | reverse complement strand
GCCTGGGTGGCGTGGCGCCGCAGCAGCGCCAGCACCGCCGGATCGACCGCGATGCCGTCGCGTTGCTGGCGCGCCATGTTGGCCAGCTCGATTTCCCCCGGCACGATGACAGGCCGGCCGGCATCGGAGGCCGGGCTGCCGTGCAGGATGGCTGCGAAGTCGGTCATGCGCTCGGCCAGCCAGGCCGCCGACCCCAGCCGCGAGGTGTCGATCAGAATGAAGAAATGCCCCAGGTTCTGCGGTTCGTCGGGGGCATCCACCCACGACTTCACGTGGGTCAGGTAGGCGGCGTTCGACAGCAGGCCCGCGAACAGGTCCACCATCAGCGCCAGGCCATAGCCCTTGTGTCCGCCGATGGGAAGCAGGAACCCGTCGAGTGCGGCGGCCGCATCGGTGGTGGGGCGGCCGCTGCGGTCGGTGGCCCAGGTGTCGGGAATGGCGGCGCCGCGCTTGAGCGCGTTGCGGATCTTGGCGCGCGCCACCACGCTCATGGCCATGTCCAGCAGAAACGGCGCGCCGTCGGGATTGGGTACGCCGAACCCCAGCGGGCTGTTGCCCAGCCGCGCGTCGCTGCCGCCCCAGGGTGCGATCGTGGTGGTGGCGTTGCTGCCGATGATGCTGGCAAAGCCCGCCTGCGCCGCAATCAAGCTGTAGGGCGAGATGGGGCCGAAGTGGTTGCTTTGCCGGGCGAATGCCACGCCTACGCCGCAGGCCCTGGCTGCTTCCATGGCGGCGCGCAAGGCATGCATGCCTACCAGCGGCCCCACGCCGTTATCGCCATCGACCAGGCGCAGCGCCGGCGCGGGGCTTTGCACGGTGATGCGGGCGCGGGCCTGGATGCCGCCCACCAGCAGGCGTTCGCCATAAGACTCGATGCGGCTCAGGCCATGGGTGCCCAGCCCGAAAAGGTCCGCCTGCACAAGTACGCGCGCCACGTCGGCGGCGTCTTCAAGAGGCAGGCCCAGGCCGGCAAAGGCCCGCGTGCCCAGGTCCAGCAGGTCGGCTTCGGAAAAAACGGTCGGAGGGGTCAAAGGTGCGTTCATGCGGAATCGGTGTCCTGTCGAGGGGAATGGCGTTATTCGGTGCGTAGCCCGGCGCGGCGCACGACCTCGCCCCAGCGCTGGCTTTCAGCCTGGATGAACTCGGCGAACTCTTGCGGCCCGAGGCCGGCCGGCTCGCTGGAGTCGTGTGCCAGGCGTTGGCTGACCGATTGCGATTGCAGGGCGGCCAAGGCGTCTTTCTGAAGCCGCGCGATCACGGGCGCGGGCGTGCCGGCCGGCGCCAGCAGGCCGAACCACTGCGAGCTCTCGAATCCCGGGTAGCCCTGTTCGGCCACGGTGGGCACGTCGGGCAGCACGGGCAGGCGCCGCGCAGAACCGACGGCGATGATGCGCACCTTGCCGGCCTGGGCATGCGGCAGCAGGCCGGGTGTGCCGGCCGACGCGGCGTCGATGTTGCCGGCCAGCAGGTCGGTGGTCTGTGCGCCCGTGCCCTTGTAGGGCACATGCATGACGTCGATGCCGGTCGCGGTCTTGAGCATTTCGAACGCCAGGTGGCCGGCGCTGCCATTGCCGGCCGAGCCATAGTTCAGGACGCCGGGTTTGGACTTGGCCAGCGCCACGAACGAGGCCAGGTCGGTGGCGGGCACGTTCTGGCCCACGGCGAAGATCATGGGCACTTTGGCCAGCAGCGCGATGGGGGCGAAATCGCGCTGGGGATCGTAGGGCAGCTTGGCCATCATGGCCGGGTTGACCGCCAGCGTGCCCACGTGGCCCAGCAGCAAGGTGTAGCCATCGGGTTCGGCGCGGGCCGCTTCCAGGGTGGCGATCACGCCCTGGCCGCCACCCTTGTTCTCGACGATGACTTGCTGGCCCAGGGTGCGCGACATTTCGGCCGCCATGGCGCGGGCGATCACATCCGAACTGCCGCCCGGTCCATAGGGCACCAGCAGGCGCACCGGGCGCTGCGGCGACCATTCGGCCTCGGCCGCCGCCGCCGGGCTGCCGGCCAGCACGGCCAGGCTGGCCAGCGCCAGGGCTGGTGCGGCGCGCCAGCGCAGGAATCGGTGGATCGGGTCCATGGTGGGTCTACCTCCGTTCTGGGCCTGCGCAACGTGCGGGGCTTGATGAGGCGTGATGATGCGCAAGCCTGAATATCCAGTAAAGTGCAAATATTCGATGAATTTTTGATGAAAACGCATGAAATTCGATCTGGCTGATTTGCGCGCTTTCCTGGCCGTTGCCGATCTGGGCAGTTTTCGGGCCGCCTCAGAGGCGCTGCACTTGTCGCAGTCGGCCCTGTCGCGGCGTGCCGACAAGCTGGAGCAGGCATTGGGGGTGCAGCTGTTTACACGCACCACGCGCAAGGTCGAACTCACCACCATAGGCCGCGGTTTCGTTCCGCGCGCGCGCAATGTGCTCAACGAACTGGAAAACGCGCTGGTCGGCATCCAGGACGTGGCCGAACGCATGTCGGGGCAGGTAACCATCGCGTGCGTGCCGTCGGCGGTGGCCTATTTCCTGCCGGCGGTCATCCGCGAATATCACCGGCAATATCCGCGCATCCGGATACGCCTTATCGATGAGTCGTCATCGGTGGCGCTGACCGCGGTAGCGGGGGGCGACGCAGATTTCGGGCTGACTTACATAGGCACGCAGGATGCCGACATCGAGTTCCAGCCGCTGCTGGAAGAGCCATTCGTGGTGGCGATGCGCACCGATCACCCGCTGGCGCGGCGGCGCCGGCTGGCCTGGCGCGACTTGTCGGCCTGCGAGGTCATCAGCCTGGCGCAAGGAAGCGGTAATCGGTTTCTGATCGACCAGGCGCTGGCCCACAGCCCCGACCGGCCACGCTGGTTCTGCGAAGTCCAGCATGTGCCGGCGCTGGTCAGCATGGTCGAGGCCGGCCTGGGAGTCGGGGTGGTGCCGCAATTGGCGATGCCGCCGGTCGGGCATACCGCGCTGGCCAGCGTGGCGCTGACCGATCCGGTAGTCAGCCGCACGATCGGGCTGATCCATCGGCGCGGGCGGGCATTGAGCCCAGTTGCGAAGTTGCTCTACGACATGGTGGTGGCCATGCGGGGGAGTGGGCGGTCTGCTTGATGTGTCTGAGGGGGATGGGTTCTTGGCGCGCCTGCCCGGTCATTCGGGAAAGGCTGGCGAGAGGATGGGGGCCTTTGCTGGTGAAGTGCGGGCATCCTGGCACCCAAGGCGAGCCTGGCACTTGAGAGCCTGACGTTGGGCGGAGATCGCCATGATGGCATGTGCTGAATCTACCTGCACACGCATCGACTCGAATGTGATGGGAAGCTGCGCGGGGCAGCTTCCCATCGCGGCCCTGCACGTTTTTTTCTTTTCACCAGCGAGGGCCAAGCACGCAAGAACCCCGGCCGTCCCGGCGATAGGTGATGTTCAGATGCTGTGAGTCGAGGCGGGCAGAAAAAAACTCAAACCACTTCGGGATCGCCTTCCTTCTTGACCGGCTTGATCAGGTCTTCGCGCTTGACC
>DASPIV010000706.1:0-5203 GCA_035628955.1 Bordetella sp. | reverse complement strand
AGTATGACTGTCGAACCCAAGCCTGGTCTGGTGGCGCGGACCCTCATCAGGCAGTACGCAAACAGTCCGACGCTCGTCCAGTTGATTAACAACATGGACGACTACATCAACCCGGACACCGATTTCGACGCGTTCTACGACTTCGTTTGGAACGTGGAGACGGCGCAAGGGTTTGGCCTGGACATCTGGGGCAGGATCGTCGACATCGGCCGCATGCTGACCGTGCCGGGAGATGTCAGCTATCTGGGATACGAAGAGGCGATCAGCTGGCAGCCGTTCAACCAGGCGCCGTTCTTCACGGGCGTGCAGGCGACGCAGACCTATCGCCTGGCCGACGATGCGTACCGCAAGCTCATCCTGGTCAAGGCGCTTGCCAATATCTCTGACTGCACCTCGCCCAGCCTGAATCGGCTGCTTTCCAACCTCTTTGCCGGCCGCGGGCGCTGCTACGTGTCGGACACCGGGAACATGGAGTTCCGCTACGTGTTCGAGTTCGCGCTGGAGCCGTACGAGATCGCCATCTTGACTCAATCGGGCGCGATTCCGAAGCCGGCGGCAGTCCTGGCCAACGTGCTGCAGGTCGATCTTCCAACCACCTTCGGATTCAATGAGGCGCTGATGCAGCCTTTCGGATCCGGCGTATTTTTCACATCATCGGGGCTCATCCATGCAGGCTAGCAACGCACCCAGCAAATCCGCCGTCCCCTTTGCGGAGAGCGGCACCAAAAACACTATCCCCGTGGAGTCGCAGATAGGCGTGACGCCGGGCGCGGCATCGTTCACCGACGGATTCCCGCCGCTGACGATGACGCCGCTCGCCGCCGGTGGCGTGCCGCCATACGGCGCCGACTTCAACGGTATCTTCAATTTCCTGAGCGCGGCGGTGCGCTGGGCTCAAGCCGGCGGTCGGTACCCGTTCGATGCTGCGTTTGCCGCGGACGTCGGTGGCTATCCAAAAGGCGCAGTGTTGGCCGCGGCTTCGGGCAATGGCAGCTGGCTGAACCTGATAGACAACAACTCGACCAATCCCGACACTGGCGGCGCTAATTGGATATCGCTTGGTTCTGGGATCGCGACGACTGCCCAGGCTCAAGCGCTGACGGATGATGCGGCGCTCGTCACGCCCAAAAAGCTGGCCGACGCATTCAAGGGCACTAGCTGGAATCCGTCAAGCCCTGGGTATGTCCGTCTGCCAAACGGAATTATCATTCAATGGGGAGCAGCGTCGGGCTTTAACAGCTACACGATTTCGTTTCCCATCGCCTTCCCAGCCGGCCCGCTGATGGCCCCTCTGGCGGTGTGCATCGGCGGGGAAGATTACGACGCGCCCAATGCGGCTTGGGCAGAGGCGTCCAACTTTCCCACCAAAACCACCGGGAAGATCTTTGTCTACAAGCCCGGTCCGACAGGCGGGGCGGTGAGCGCCGCTCGTGCAATTTGCTGGATTTGCATAGGAATTTGAGGCCGATTATGAAGACAGTTTTTTACTCGAAGTCGAGCAATGGCTTTTATGTCCCTGAAATACACGGTGATGACATGCCCGAAGACGCTGTCCTGCTCCAAAGGGGTGAAATCGAGCACGCGGAACTGCTGGCCGGTACGACCATCGGCCAATTAATTGTTGCCGATGAGCACGGGTATCCTACATTGCAAGATCGACCAGCGGAGACTGACGAAGCTTTGCGACTTCATGCGCTGGCGCAGCGGGACGTTTTCCTGGCCGAGGCCGGCATCCGTATCGCGCCCCTTCAAGACGCCATAGATGTTGGTGAGGCGACGGCAGAGGAGGAAGCATCCCTAACCATGTGGAAGCGCTACCGCGTCGCGCTCAATCGCATTGAGCAGGTGCCAGGATTCCCGCGGGAATTTGCATGGCCCGAAATGCCCACGCGGAACAAGGAGTAGGCGAAATTCAGAGGCGGTGCGACGGCGGGGCGATCAATTGGTCCGTCGTCGCCGTCGGATTCGCAACATACCCCTTGCGTCGGAAAAAGGTCGCTTCAAGTAGCGCGAGCCCCTTCTTGCGAGCTGCGTTCGACACGGGCTGTTCCACGATGCGGTATAGCAGCCATGCAAATATGATCGCCACCATAGGGTCCAAAATAAAATGACCCAAGAGGACGCGATCGTTGCCCCCAAATCCCAGCCACGCGACGGTCTCTCGGGAAATTTGAAAGCTCAGTATGTGGATCAGATAAAGGGAATAGGAAATTCCACCCATCCACACAGTCCAACGCGGGAAAGGTATGTGGGTGGCCTTGCTCAATAGCGCCAGCGAAAGCACAAGGGCGAACATCGGCCAACCCCAACCGTTGGGACCATGTGATGTCGCGACGCCGGCAACGGATGCCCACACGGTCAGCGTTGCCGAAAATGCGACGGCCAGCCACAGGCCCTGCACGTTAGAGAATCGGATGGGGGATAGGTATATCCAACCCACGATCAGGCCGAAAATGAAATCCCAAACGATCGGATTGGTGGCGACGTTGGCGAAGGCGAACGGAAGAGCAGGCCGTAGGTCTTGAGCACCAAAGCTGAAGGAGCCCATGAAATACGGAATCGCGATGAGAGTAATGGCGAACCATACGACCAGCGCCAGCCAGCGCCATTTACCGAACAGCAGGCTGGCTCCGAAAACGACGTAGAAATAGACCTCGTAGGTCAGAGTCCATGCCACGGTCACGGGCATATTGAAATAGAACGGCGCCTCGTTGATACCGACCGGATAGAAAAATAGGCCTTGGGCGAATGCGACCCATTGTGCGGTGTGCAATGTCGGGCCGTGAGCCACCGTCAGCACACAGACCACCAAGTACAGTGGCCATATCCGCGCCCAACGTTTGATGAAAAAGGATGCGGCGTAGCGCGGTGTTCCGTCGCAGTGACGGGTGGTCAGCATCATGATGAACCCGCTCAACACGAAGAACAAATCCACGCCCATGGCCGCAGGCAGGAGCGCGGCTTTCAGGCCACCCCAGCTCTCCGGTAGCGCGTATCTGACGTGGACGAACACCACGGCTAGCGCAGCCACCCCCCTCAGAGACTGAATCCAGCTCAGAATTTCATGGTTATCTTGTTTCATTATGGTGTTCGTCAGATTAATTTTTGACGGATTGTAGTAGGTTAACGACAAGCCTAGTTGCCCGCTCCGGCGGGCTTTTTTTCGTCTATAGGGGACGCGATTGAACATCCAAGACTTCGACGCCTTCGCGGCAAAGTTTGCCGGCGTGCTTGGCGCCGCGGTATCGATGCGATACCTGCAGGGGTCCTGGCCGGCGCGCCTCAGCATGGCGGTCAGCGGATCGCTGGTGGCCTATTACGCCGCGCCGTACCTATCGCTCATGCTTGGCATTCCTGAAGGTCTGGCCGGGTTTCTCACGGGAATGTTTGGCATGGCCATCGTGTCGCGCGCGTGGGAGGCCGTTCAGGCGGCTCCCGTCGGCGCGCTGTGGCAGGCCGTGATCGACCGCGTGCGCGGTAAAGGGGCGTGACATGGACAGCACCATCGTGCTCACGCTGTGGGCGGTCCTGGCATTCGTCTGCTGGCTGGTAGTGGCCGGCGGCGCGGCGCTGGCGGTCTTCGCGCGCGGCATCAAGGACACCACGCTGGAGCGGATCGGATTGTCGGCCGTATGCCTGACGGCGACTGGCGCGGCTTGCCGCATCTTCGTGGCTGGCTGGGCCAGCGCGGGAGACGCGGCGCTCGCCGCCTCTGCTGCCTTCTACGTTGCCGCGGTGACGGCCAAGCACATCAGGAGCCCCAAGCAATGACGCTATCCGAAATCATCGCCGCCGGCATCAACCCGGCTTTGGCGCTGCTGCCCGCCAACATGGACACGCCCGAAGCGCGCATCATGCTGCTGGCGATCGGCCTGCAGGAATCGCGGTTCGAGCATCGGCGCCAGTTGGTGGGCAACCCGCCGCGCCCGACCGGCCCGGCAAAGAGTTTCTGGCAGGCAGAGCAGGGCGGCGGCATGGTGCACGGCGTCCGCCTGCACGTCGCCACCCGCGCCGCGGCCGCGCACCTCTACCAAGCCCGGGGTGTGCGGGCGCGCGATGCCGCAATCTGGGATGCCATCGAGAACGACGATGTGCTGGCGGCCGGCCTGGCGCGCCTGCTGCTGTGGAGCGACCCCGGCCGGCTACCTGCTGTCGGCGATGAGCAGGGCGCCTGGAATCTCTACCTGCGTACCTGGCGGCCAGGCAAGCCTCATCCGCAGACGTGGCCGAACTTGTACGCGCGGGCGGTGGCCGAGGTGACTCGATGAATCCGCTCCTGCGCGCCGCGCTGCCATACCTGATCGGCGCCGCCTTGCTGGTGGCCTTGGGCCTGGGCGTGACGTGGTACGGATCCCATCGGGAAGCTGTGGGGGTCGAGCGTACGCAATTGGAGGCGGCTGCCAACGCCCGCCAGATCGAGGCGCAGTATCGGCGCCAGGAACAGGAAGTGGTGGCCGACTACACGAGCCGCCTGGAGAAAGCCCATGGAGCCATCCAAGTTTCGAATGCTGAGCGCGATCTCGCTGTTGGCACTGCTGGCAGCCTGCGCGACGTCATCGCCACCCAGCGTGCCAGAGCCGCCCAAGCAGCCGCCCGCGCCGGAATCTCTGAGCAAGCCGCTACCCGAGCCTGGGATGTTCTCAAAGCGTGCACGGACGAATATGCAGCTATGGCAAGAGACGCTGACGCAGCCATCGACGGATTGAGGGAGGCCGACGCTTGGGCAAAGGCGGCAGCGAAGATCAACCGCTAGTCCTCCTGCGGTCCTCTCTGCTCGGACAGCACGATCTCATCATCCGTTCCAACCTCCCGCACCCACGACCCGCAGCCCTCGTCTGGATACGCGGGGGCTATCTTGTAGGCAGGCTCACGGCGGCAGTACGGCCTGCGCCCCTGGTCGGTTGTTTCACCGTGCCAGTGGGTACAGGTCCAGCAGCCTCCGGGGCGCTCGGATAGGGGGATGAAGTAAGACATGGCTGGGTGCTGTGAATGCATCCAGTATATGGCCTCTTTTGCGGAGCGGAAGGATAATTGCGGAGCAAAGCAAAAGGCCCGCAACACTGTGCGGGCCTTGATATTCTTTGGTGGCGCATCCCTGATTCGAACAGGGGACCTGCGGATTATGATTCCATGCCAAAGACCAAGGAAATCAACGCTTTAAGCCCGTTTTCCGCTCCGCAACTGGTCATCAAATGCGCAGCTA
>DASPIV010000705.1:0-3532 GCA_035628955.1 Bordetella sp. | reverse complement strand
CGCAGGATGCCGCGCAGCGAAAACGCCAGCGGAAAGGCTTTCAGGAACAGCCACGAACCACCCGGCCGGATGGGGGCCAGGATGGTTTCCCAGGCCACGCACAAGACGATCAGGGCCAGCAACGAGGCCACCGCCAGGCGCCGCAAATGGGGGTTGAGTTCAGGGTTCATACTGCTATTATCGCCTGATGAGCCACTCTGCCGAGCCCGCTGCCTCTCAGCCGGCGGCGGCCGCTGCCCCCCGCCAGCGCGCCCCCTGGATAGCGCGTGCCGGCCGGGTGTTCCGTTTCGCGGCACAACGCGCCGACGAAGAAAAGCTGCTGCAAGTGGCTTCCAGCCTGACATTCACCACGGTACTGGGCATCGTGCCCATGCTGGCAGTGGTGTTGTCGCTGTTCACGGCCTTCCCTGTCTTCCAGGACTTCCGCCTGGCTCTTGAAGATTTCCTGACCAACAGCCTGATGCCGCCGGCCGTGTCCGACAACATCATGGACTACCTGAACCAGTTCGCCTACCAGGCCTCGCGCCTGACCGCCATCGGCGGTGCGTTCCTGCTGTTCACGTCGCTGTTGCTGATCATGACCATCGACAAGACCTTCAACGACATCTGGCACGTCACGCGCCAGCGGCCCTTGCCCCAGCGCGCCTTGGTGTACTGGGCGGTGGTGACGCTGGGCCCGGTCGTGGCCGGCGCCAGTTTGTGGGCCACCTCGTTCCTGGCGCGCGAATCGCTGGGCCTGGTAAGCGATGTGCCGGAGATCCTCAGCCTGGCAATCTCGTTCGTGCCGCTGATCCTGACCGGGCTGGGTTTCGCGGCCCTGTTCGTGGTCGTGCCCAATCGCCATGTGTACTGGCGCGACGCGCTGATCGGCGGCTTCGGCACGGCCCTGGTGCTCGAATTGATGAAAGCGGCGTTTGCCTACTACCTGACGCGCTTTCCCACCTACACGGTCATCTACGGCGCCTTCGCCACGCTGCCGATTTTCCTGCTGTGGATCTATTTATCGTGGCTGGCGGTGCTGTTCGGCGCCACGGTGGCTGCCAGCGCGCCGCAAATCCGCTTGGGCCGCTGGGAGATCAACCGCAGCCCCGGCACGGCTTTCATCGATGCCCTGGCGGTATTGAGGTCTCTGCACGCCGCGCAAGGCAGGCGGCCGGCCGGACGCAGCGCCAACGCACTGTCCAAGCGGCTGCATCTGCACCATGACGAGCTGAATGCGGTACTGGAAAAACTGGAAACCCTGGGCCTGGTGGCCCGCACGTCAGAGCAGCACTGGATGCTGGCTTGCGACCCGCGCAAGACCACGCTGGAACCCGTATTCGACAATTTCCTGCTCGACCGGCACCAGCCGCGGCTGCGCGACGACCCCCAGGTTGTACAGGCCGCGGCCGCCGTACTGAACGCCAGCCAGGCCCCCACACTGGAAGAAGTCGCCGCGCTGGCGCACAATACACCTGACGGACTTGCAGCGATCGTACCGCTCGAGGCAGGCAAGAATAGCAGAAGGGGCCACGCGTCCCGGGAGAATCATCATGTTGAAAGTCAGTGAAATCCTGCGCGTGAAGGGCGACACGCTCTATACGGCCTCGCCGGACATGCCCGTGACGATGGCCGTGCAAACCATGAGCGAGCAAGACATCGGCTCGCTGGTCATCATGGAATCGGGCATGCTGGCCGGCATGCTGACTTTCCGCGAGATCATCCGCCACCTGCACGACCACGGCGGCCAACTGGGGCAGACCACGGTGCGCGCCATCATGGACGACGCCCCGGTCAGCGTATCGCCCAACACCAGCGCCGACGAAGTGCAACGGCTGATGCTGGAAAAGCATGCCCGCTACATTCCGGTAATGGATGGCCCGACCCTGATGGGGGTGATTTCTTTCTACGATATGGCACAAGCCATCGTGGCCGCGCAGCAGTTCGAAAACAATATGCTCAAGGCCTATATCCGCGACTGGCCGATGGACAGCAACCCCGCCAACAAGTCCTGAGTGCGGCGGCACGCCGCCAGACCACTCAGGATGCCGCCGGCAAGGCTTCGTCGAGCGGCGCACGTTCGCGCGGGGCGCCCTGCAGGCTGCGCCAGGCCTCATAGATCAGGCCGGGGTTGTTGGTGCCAAGGCGGCCCGGATCCGACAACAAGCGCCGCCAGCGGCGCGCTCCAGGCTGCCCGTTCACCAGCCCCAGCAATGGGCGCACGATGACCCGCAACGGTACGCCCTGCTCTACCTGCGTTGCCGCATAGCGCACCATGGCGTCGACCACCTGCGCATCGGTAGGCAGCCGTACCGACGGCCACAGCCGCAGCGAGACTTCCGACAAGACACGCGGCGTGTGCCAGGCGGCCCGCCCCAGCATCACGCCATCGTACTCTCCGGCCGCGTCCACGGCTTGCGTCGCATCGGCCAGGCCACCATTGAGCACAATGACGCTGTCGGGAAAATCGGCCTTCAATTGTTGCGCCACGCTGTAACGCAAGGGCGGGATTTCGCGATTGTCTTTGGGCGACAAGCCCTTGAGCACTGCGTTGCGCGCGTGCACGATGAACACGCGACAGCCGGTATCGTGGATGGCGCCCACGAAATCGCGCACGAATCCGTATGACTCGTCATAGTCGAGGCCCAGCCGGTGCTTGATCGTTACCGGCAGCTCGACGGCGTCTTGCATGGCTTTCATGCAATCGGCCACCAGCGCGGGCTCGGCCATCAGGCAGGCACCGAAAGCACCGCGCTGCACCCGTTCTGAAGGACAGCCGCAGTTGAGGTTGATTTCGTCATAGCCCCATCGGCTTCCGAGCCGCGCGGCGTGAGCCAGTGCATCGGGCTCGCTGCCGCCCAACTGCAAGGCCACCGGATGTTCGGCGGCATCGAAGTCCAGGTGGCGTTCGACGTTGCCGTGCAGCAGCGCGCCGGTGGTGATCATTTCCGTATACAGGCGCGCGCGCGGCGCCAGCAGCCGATGAAAATAGCGGCAGTGCCGGTCGGTCACGTCGATCATGGGGGCGACGCACAGCCGCCAGTCGGGAGAACTCAAGATTGCTCGAAAACGATGGGGAACAGCGTATTTTACGGCCGCGGCGCCTGGGGGTGCGGCAGCTCCGCCCGTAAGGGCCCCGCTCGTAGACTAAAATTGCGGCGCCGCCCGAGCAGCGCCACCCACGGCCCCTGCCCGAAACCCACCCCCCCACTCGCTGATCCATGGCCGTTTTCACCTCCGTTTCCGACGACGACGCCCGAACCCTGCTGGCAAATTTCGATCTGGGCGACCTGGTGTCGCTGCGCGGCATTACCGCCGGCATCGAAAATACCAATTACTTCCTGATCACCACCCGTGGCGAGTACGTGTTGACGCTGTTCGAGGTGCTGACACAGGCGCAACTGCCCTTCTATATCGAACTGATGCACCACCTGGCTTCGCGTGGCGTGCCCGTGCCGCAGCCCCAGACTTTGCGTAGCGGCAGCAGGCTGACATCGCTGCACGGCAAGCCATGCGCCATCGTGACGCGCCTGCCCGGCGGCTACGAGCCAGC
>DASPIV010000704.1:0-5257 GCA_035628955.1 Bordetella sp. | reverse complement strand
CATGAGCGAACTGACCCTGAACCAAAATGCCCGCCTGACCGATGCGCTGGAACGCGACCTGCTTCGCGGCGCGATGGAAAGCCAACCGAATGCCCAACCGCTGGTGCTGCTGAAGCAAGCCGGCAGCGCGATTGCCCGTGCCGTCGGTGCCTTTGCCGACTACGTCACCGAAGTGCACGACGCCATGAATCGCGCCCGCGCCGCCAGCGCCCGCTACGCCGGTTCGCACTGGTAATTGCTGTCCGGTCTGCCGCCCGCCCCTGAAAAGGGCCGGGCGGCAACCTTGTAGGCAAGCGCATTGCGCCACTAGGCGCCGCACCCCGAAGCGGGGAGCGGCGCCTTGTTATTTGGGCTTGTCCAAGCCCGCAATACCGATCTGTGCGCATTGACAACGCGTGAAGCAGGTTCCGATAATCGGCCCCTTGTCACGATTGATTGCATCTGGCGGCACCCGGCCGGCAGCGGCGCAATCAGTCCCGCCGACTCGGAGTCTTCATGAAATTGCGTACTTCCCTGGCCATGCTGGCGGCCAGCGCCGGCCTGGCCGTCGCCCCGGCCGTGCTGGCCCAGTCCCTGACGATCGCGCTGTCGTCCGAACCCACCTCTGCCGACCCCCACTATCACAAGCAAACGCAGAACGACGCGTTCGCGGCGCACGTCTATGACTCGCTGATCTACCGCAGCCCCGACATGGTGCTCAAGCCGGGCCTGGCGACATCGTGGAAGAACCTGGACGACCTGACCTGGGAACTGAAACTGCGCGAAGGGGTGAAATTCTCGAACGGCCAGCCGTTCACCTCGCAAGATGTGCTGTTTTCGGTGTGCCGCACCTTGAACAACGAGACCAACATCTCGCAGTCATACATGACGGTTACCAAGCTGCTGACCGACGTGCAAACGCCGGACGAGCACACGGTTATCCTGAAAACCGCCGAGCCCTTTCCCCTGATGCCGGCCGAACTGGCGCGGCAACTTCCCATTATCTGGAACGGCATTGTCGAGCACGGCCCGCTGAAATTCGCGCCCAAGGAAGGCTGCGGTGTTACCGGCCCCTGGCCCACGGTGGCCGACTTCAACAACGGCAAGGATGCCATCGGCACCGGTCCCTACACACTGAAGTCGTACGTAAAGGGCACTGGCATCGAGCTGGAGCGCAATGAAGGATACTGGGGCGACAAGCCGCACTGGAAAACAGTGAAGTTCGTGCCGGTGCCCAACGCCGGCCCGCGCCTGACCGGCCTGCTGTCGGGCGATTTCGATGTCATCGAGAACCCGGCCGCGCGCGACCTGCCGCGCCTGAAGGACAACGGCAATTTCGGCTATGTGGCCACGCCGTCGACCCGCCTGGTGTTCTTCCAGCCCGACGTGGGCCGCAACCCCAGCCCCTTTGTGAAGAGCGCCGACGGCAAGAACCCGCTGCAGGACTTGCGCGTGCGCCGCGCCATCAGCATGGCGATCGACCGCAAGACCATCAATGCGCGCATCATGGACGGCCTGTCGACCCCGGCGTACCAGTACATGCCCGATGGCATGTTCGGTGCCCTGCCCAAGGCGCCCGAAATCAAGTACGACCCGGAAGGCGCCAAGAAACTGCTGGCCGAGGCCGGCTACCCCAATGGCTTCGAACTGACCCTGTCGTCCACCAACAATCGCTACGTGAACGACGGCCAGGTGACGCAGGCGGTGGCCCAGTACTTGTCGCGCATCGGCATCAAGACCCACGTCGACGCCATGACTGCGTCGATCTACTTTCCCAAGCGCGCCAAGCGGGAATTCAGCTTCGCCATGGGCGGCTGGCCGGCCGAAACCGGCGAAGCCTCGGCGCTGTTCCAGCTGTGGGTCGCCTCGACTGATTCGAGCCGCAGCCTGGGCACCAGCAACTACGGCGGCTTTTCCAGCCCCGAGTTCGACAAGGTGTACGAACAGGCCATCGTTACGGTCGATCCGGAAAAGCGCGAAAAACTGCTGCAGCAGTCCACCCAGATCGCGCTGGACAACCTGCCCCTGATTCCGCTGCACTTCGAAAGCAGCATCTGGGCGTTCCGCAAAGGCCTGGCCTACGAAGGCCGGCGCGACCAGTACACGCTGGCCATGTCGGTGCACCCGAAGTAGCGGGCAGCGGTGTCTGACACCCGGTGGGGTCAGACACCTGGCATCGCGCACCGTGGCATCTACCGATGTCTTGGCGGCGGCTTTACGGCAGTGTCGCTTCGACTTCGTCGATGCGTGCCTTCAGGTGTTCGACAAAGCGTGCCACCCCGGGCGGCAGCAGCCGCCCTTCCATGGTCTGGATCTGCAGGTTGCGCGATTGCAGCTCGGCACTGACCACGGGCCGCGCGACCAGGCCGTCCTGGGCCAGGCGCCAGGCCACCGAGATATAGCCGGCGAACATCACAGCGTTGGAATGGCGCACGAAGCCATGCAGCGCTGGCGAATAGTTCGAGATCAGCGCCGCCTGCAACTGCATTTCCTCGAGCGCGCAAGTGCGGTTCAGCAAGCGCCGCGCGGTGCTTTTGTCGTCGGTCAGCGCCAGTGGATAGGCCAGCACGTCTTCGAGTTGCAGCCGGCTGCGCGACGCCAGCGGGTGGGTGGCCGCCATGACGGCATAGACTGGTGCGCGCCACGAGTGCAGCACTGCCACGCCCTGGGCCGGCTCGACGTTGAACGACACAGACACGTCGATGTCGCCGCTGGCGATCTGACGCATGGATTCGGGAGGCGTCAGCACATGCAGCGTGAACCGCGTACGCGGATACTGCTGCCGGAAGTCCACCATGGCCACCGGCAAAAAACCCTGCGCAGGCCCCTCTGACGCCCCCACGCGGATCTCGTCATGCGGCGTGCCCTGCAAGCCCGCAATCTGGCGCAGCACCTCGTCGGATTCCAGCAGGGTGCGACGCGCGTGGGCCAGCAGCAGGCGCCCGGCCTCGCTAAGGGCCATGCCCCGCGGTGCCCGCTCGAACAGGGGCGAGCCCACTTCTTCTTCCAGCCGGGCGATCTGGCGGCTGATGGCCGATACCGCCACGTGCAACAGCCGGGAGGCGCCGCTCAGGCTGCCCGTCTGGGCGACGGCCACAAAATACTTCAGGGAAATTCCATGCATGTGTGCCACCGATGTAGCGGAGCATGCCGGACATGCCGCCGCGTTGCTTTGCTAAAAAGGCAAATAGTTTGGCAAATATTCTAATTGCAGAGAAAGCTCGGCCGCTCCTAGAATCTGCGTCAAGATAAGAATCGGCATCGCGCCAGCCCTGGCTGGCGGCTGGCCCAGGGGGAAAAGCAGGTTCCTGGCAGCCATTGGCCCGCCCGTCCGGCGGCTTTGGTTCCCCTTGCGCACTTGCCGCTGCTGCCGCCGCACCTTCGCGCCTGGCGCGGTCGACCCGTCACTATTTGGGAGCCTTATGTCTACACCCGCTGCCACCGCGCCGCTGCGCCCGTTTGAACTTGCCTGTCCGGACTTGTCGGCCGAACGGCTGGGCAATACCGGCACGCCCGGCGTGTGGCATTTCGATTCGGGCTCGCCGGGCAAGCGAGTGATGCTGACGGCACTGATCCACGGCAATGAACTGTGCGGCGCCTGGGCCTTGAAGACCTTGCTGGCCAGCGGCTTGCAACCGCGGCACGGCACGCTGACATTGGCGTTCTGCAACCTGGCGGCCTTCGAGCGCTTCGACGCCGCAAATTACCTGCCGGCCCGTTTTGTCGACGAAGACATGAACCGGGTCTGGAGCGACGACAAGCTGGCCGACCCGTCTACCCAGGAACGCCGCCGAGCCGCCGTCCTGCAGCCCTGGGTGGCGCAGTCCGACTGGCTGATGGATTTCCATTCGATGAGCAATTCCGAGATGCCGTTGCAACTGACCGGCCTGCAGCCGCGCAACATCGAACTGGCCCTGCGGTTGGGCAACCCGGCCGACATCATTGCCGACGCCGGCCATGCCGCCGGCACGCGCATGCGCGACTATGGACGCTTTGGCGAAAGCGGCGACAACGGCACGCGTTCATTGCTGATCGAGTGCGGTTTTCATGGCTCGCCGCAGGCCCGCGAGGTAGCGATCGACCAGATGGCCCGCTTCCTGGTGGCCGCCGGTACGCTGGACCGCACCGACATGCCCGCCGGCTGGTTCGCGGCCGATGCCCCGCGCCAGCGGGCGCTGCGCGTCACCCATGCGATCACGGCGCAAAGCGCCGACGTGCGCTTCGCGCAACCGTGGCGCGGCCTGGAACAACTGCCGCAGGCCGGCACGCTGCTGGGCTGGAATGCCGGCGAACCCTTTGTCACCCCCTACGACGATTGCGTGTTGATCATGCCGTCGCTGGCCAACGTGCGCCCCGGCGTGACCGTGCTGCGCCTGGCCCAACCCATTGCCTGATTTCGCCGTGCCTATAACGACAGCCCTACCGCTCTGGAGAAAACATCCCATGTACGCTACCTGCATACGCACGGCGGCCCTGGCCGCGCTGTTCGGCCTGGCCACTGGCGCCCACGCCCAGTCGCTGAAGATCGGGCTGGCTTCCGAGCCCACCGCCATGGACCCGCACTACCACCAGGCCACGCCGAACAATGCGATGTCTTCGCAGATATTCGAGACCCTGGTTGCCCAGGATGCCAAGATGAGCCTGGTCCCGGGCCTGGCCACTTCGTGGAAAGCGCTGGACGATACCACTTGGGAATTCAAGCTGCGCGAAGGCGTGAAGTTCTCGAACGGCCAGCCGCTGACGCCGCAGGACGTGATCTTCACCTTCTGCCGCGCGATGAACAATGAAGAATCCATCGCCGGTTCGTACGCCGCCGTGGTGCAGAAGTTCGCCGACGTCGAAGCCACCGACGCGCATACCCTGCGTATCAAGACGCTCAAGCCCTATCCGCTCTTGCCCAACGACCTGACGCGTACCGGCATCTTATGGAGCGGCATCGTCGAACACGGCCCCATCACCTTCGACCTGGACCGCAAGTGCGGCGTCACCGGGTCGTGGCCGACCGTGGCCGATTTCAACAACGGCAAGAACACCATCGGCACCGGCCCGTACAAGCTGAAATCCTACGTCAAGGGCACCGCCATCGAGCTCACGCGCAACGAGAACTACTGGGGCGACAAGCCGGAATGGCGCGACGTGCGCTTCGTGCCGGTGCCCAACGCCGGCCCGCGCCTGACAGGCTTGCTGGCCGGCGACTTCGACGTCATCGAGAGCCCCGCCGCGCGCGACGTGCAGCGCATCAAGAGCACGCCGGGTTTCGGCTACGTGGTCACGCCGT
>DASPIV010000703.1:0-12596 GCA_035628955.1 Bordetella sp. | reverse complement strand
GGATCGTGCCCACGACCGGGACACGCTGGCCGCGCGCGCGGCCATGAGCCGCCGCACATTCACCCGTCATTTCCGGCAGGCGACGGGCGGTACCGTGGGCCAGTGGCTGCTGGCGCAGCGGTTGGCGCTGGCACAGCGGCTGCTCGAGACCAGCGATGCGCCGGTGGAAACCATCGCCGTGCAGGCTGGCTTCGGCACGCCGCTGTCGTTGCGGCAGCACTTTCGCCGCACCCTGAAAGTGTCGCCGTCAGCGTACCGGCGTGAATTCCGGCAATCGGCCTGACGTAAAACTCACCCCCGAAGCGCTGCGCGCTTCCCCCTCAAGGGGGCGACGCTGGCGGACCGGCAAAGCCGGCTCCGCGGCGTCCCCGGCCGAGCTGCATCTGTTTCATTGTGTGCGCAGCGCGGCCGTCCGGCTGCGGCGCCACTCGATCAGGCCGATGACGATGCCGCTGCCGCAGATGACCGCGATACCCAGCCAAGTCAGCGCATCCGGAAAATGCCCCCATACCAGCCAGCCCACCGCGGTGGCGCTGACGATCTGCAGATACACGAACGGTGCCAGCGTCGAAGCCGCGGCATTGCGGTAGGCGCCGATTTGCAGCAAGTGGCCCAGCGCACCGGATACCCCTGTGGAGATCAGCAGCATCCAATTGCCCGGGCTCAACTGGCTGAGTATGGGCAGGGCGGGCGGCAAGGTCAGCGGCAATGCCAGGGTCAGGCAGACGGTGCCCACCGCGCCGCTCCAGATGAGCGAAGTGTATTGATCGTCGCCGGCTACACGGCGCGTGGCGATGAACTGCGCGGCGAAGCAGCAGGCCGTCAGCAGCCCGAAGATCACGCCCAGCGGATGCAGCCCGCCGCCCGGGCGCACGATGATCAGTACGCCACCGAATGCCACGGCCGCGGCTACCCAGCGTGACAGGCGGGGCGGCTCTTTCAGGACCCAGGGAGCCAGGGCCAGGACGATCAGCGGCGCCAGGAAATTGATGGCCGTGGCCTCGGCCTGCGGCATGTAGCTCAGCGTGGTGAAGAACGCCAGGGTAGCCAGCAGCATCGAACTGCCCCGCAGCAATTGCTCGCGGGGGCGCGTACTGCGCAGCACGCCCAGCCCGCGCTTGGGCAGTACCAGCGCCAGCACCAACAGCAGGTGCACCAGATACCGTACCCAGCACAGGATCAGCAGCGGCACGCCGGCTTCCATGACCCACTTGCCGCTGGCATCCAGGCAGGACAGCGTCCAGGCCGACAGGATCAACAGTACGATGCCGATCAGCGGGCGCCCCGTGGGCGGGCGGCTGGTGGCGGATGCTGGCGAGGCAGCCGGGGCGGATCCGGCGGCGGCCCGGGACATGCGGGTCTCCTTATCTGGCGGGCAACAGGCGCGAGCCGGCGCGGGGCCGGCTCGGCGAAACCGGCACATGATACGCTCATCCTCGCTACATGGATGCGGGCCATGATCGATCTACGAAACATCGAAACTTTTTTCTGGGTATCGACCCTGGGCAGCTTCCGGGCCGCGGCCGACAAGCTCAACACGACGCAGCCGGCGGTATCGCAGCGCATTGCCTCGCTCGAGCGCGGCCTGGGGGTGCGCCTGTTCGAGCGTGACGCGCGCGGTGTGACCCTGACGGGCAAGGGCCACGAACTGTTGTCGCACGCCGAGCGCATGCTGCAATTGCGCCGCGATATGCTGCAGGCCGCGCGCGAGCAGAACGTGATGCGCGGCTCCATGCGCATCGGCGTGGCCGAGACTATTGTCCAGACCTGGCTGCCGGCCCTGGTCGAACATGTGCACGCGGCCTATCCCGCGCTGGTGCTCGAGATCGAGGTGGACACCACGCCGGTGCTGCGCAGCCACCTGACCGCGCGCCAGATCGACCTGGCCTTCCTGATGGGGCCGGTGCTCGAGGCGCGCTTCGAGAACCTGCCGCTGTGCGCCTATCCGCTGGCCTGGGTAGCCAGCCCGCGACTGGCCTTGGGGCCCGAGCCGCTGACGCTGCAGCGTATCGGCACGCTGCCGGTCATCACTTATCCTTCCAGCAGCAGCCCGTATATTCTGGTGCGCGACATGCTCACGCGCGCGGGGGTGCAGGCGCCGCGCATGTACGGCAGCGCTTCGCTGTCGATGGTGGTGCGCATGACGCTGGACTGCATCGGCACCAGCGTGATCGCACCGATATTCCTCGACAGAGAACTGGCCAGCGGCGAACTGCGGCTGCTGGATGTGCGGGCCGATCCCTTGCCCGACCTGGCCTTCACCGCCACCTGGGTGCAGGGCCCCGATAGCCATGCGGCGCGTGTCATTGCGCAATTGGCCCAGCAGGCGGCGGCCGGGCGGCTGGCGCCGTTGTCGCCAGCGGTGTAGCGTCGTTGCGCGGCGCCTCAGTGGCGCGCAAGCGCCTAGGGCTTTCCCTGATGCCTAGGTGCAAACCCGTATTTGTCGCGATGCCGGACGGCACCTGCCGGTTTTCCTGGCGCTGGCCGCAAACCCGCGTCGTTGCTGCGTGCCGTGTGGTTCGGCCACGGTTCCTGGGCCGAGCCTTAAAAATTATTTATACCTCGGCATGCGAACTTACGATTGGACAGCGCCGAGCCGGCCCGGTGCAATGCGCGGCATCGGGCTGGACGCGTAGTGCGGCGGGCGGCCCGCCATTTGCAGCGCGCCACGGGGTAACGGGGCCCGGCGCGCGATCGAACCCCGCCTGCAAGGAGAATTACCCATGAAGAAGTCCTGGATCGTCGCCGCTGTTGCGCTGCTGGCCACTGCCGCCCAGGCGCAGGACCTGCCCAAGACCCATCTGAAGGTGGTGGGTGGCCTGAGCAACCTGACCGCCTACAACGATTACGAAAAACCGTTCTGGACCAAGACCGTGCCCGAACTGTCCAAGGGGCAGGTCACCGCGGACATCAAGGGCTTCAATGAAATGGGCCTGAAGGGGCCCGAGCTGCTGCGCCTGATGTCGCAGGGCGTGATTGAGTTCGGCACCGCCACGCTGTCGTACTTCGCCAGCGACAATCCCATCAACGAAGCGATCGATCTGGCCGGCCTGGCCCCCGACGTGAAGACCGCGCGCGCCGTCACCCGCGCCTTCGAGCCTGTCTACGCGAAGCTGTACGGCGAAGGCGCCAATGTCAAGCTGCTGGGCATTTCCACCTATCCGGCCCAGGTGCTGTTCTGCAATGCCGACATAAAGAGCCTGGCCGACGTCAAGGGCAAGAAGGTGCGCACCAGCAGCCGCACGACCGCCGAATTTGTCGAGGCGCTGGGCGGGTCCAGCGTCACCATGGCCTTCGGCGAAGTCGTGCCGGCGCTGCAGAACAAAGTAGTGGACTGCGCCATCACCGGTTCGCTGTCGGGCTATTCGGCCAAGTGGTATGAGGTATCCACCCACCTGTATGCCTTGCCCATCAACTGGAACCAGCAGATCCATGCGGTCAACCAGAAGGCCTGGGACAAGCTCGATCCCAAGGTGCGCACGTTCCTGCAGACCAATATCGACAAGCTGGTCGACGACATCTGGGATGCGGCCGCGCGGCAAACGCAAGAAGGCTATGACTGCAACACCGGTGCGGCGGCCTGCCCGTTCCCCGTCAAGGGCAAGATGGTGCTGGTGCAACCCACCGACGCCGATCGCCAGTTGCTGAAGAAAGTGCTTAACGATGCGGTGCTGCCGAAATGGGCGGCGCGCTGCTCGGCGCAATGCGTCAAGGACTTCAACGCGACCATCGGCAAAGAGCTGGGCCTGGTCGCGCAGAAGTAATCGGCCGCACACCATGCGGCAGTTCGCCGCGCGCCGTGCCGGGCCCTGGCCCAGGCACGCGCCGCGCGCGGCTGCGGAGGCAAGCAAGCATGACCCGACCTGAACAATTCCGGATTATCGGCGCGCTGTTGCGCCGGGCAGAATCTTTTTCGCGCGTGGCCGTCTGGGTGGGCGGCGCGCTGACCCTGGCCAGCGTGCTGCTGATCTCTTTCGACGTGCTGGCACGCAAGTTTTTCGGCTTCAACACGGGCGGGGCCGACGAGCTGTCCAGCTATGCGTTCGCCATCAGCACGTCGTGGGCCCTGGCATTCGCCACTTTGCAGCGCGCCAACGTACGAGTGGATGTGCTGTACCAATACCTGCCGGTGCGCCTGTCGGCGCTGCTGGACTGGCTGTCGCTGGTTGCGCTGGGTGTTTTCATGGTCTACCTGACCTACTTCGCCATGGAAATGGCGCAAACCTCCTGGACGCGCGATTCGGCGGCCAATACGCCGCTGGCCACGCCGCTCTGGATTCCCCAGGGGCTCTGGATGCTGGGCCTGGTATGGATGTGCATCACGGTGGCCTTGATGCTGGTGCGCGCCTCGCTGGCACTGGCCACTGGCGACCTGCAACTGGTCAAGGCCATTTGCGGCGTGCGCTCGGCGCAGGAAGAGGCCGATGAAGAAGCCGCCGCCGGCGTACGCATGGTCCGAGGAGACCCAGCATGATTGCAACCGCCCTGATCCTGTTGCTGGTGCTGATCGGCATTTCCATTCCCGTGGGTGCCGCCCTGGGCGTGCTGGGCCTGATCCTGGACCCGCTGTATTCCATGCTGCCGCTCACGCGCGCCATCGGCGAGATTTCGTGGAGCGCCAATAACGAGTTCCTGCTGGTGGCGATTCCGCTTTTCATCATGCTGGGCGAAGTGCTGCTGCGTTCGGGCTTTGCCGAACGCATGTACAGCGCCATGAGCCTGTGGCTGTCGTGGCTGCCGGGTGGGCTGATGCACGCCAACATCGGCGCTTCGACGCTGTTCTCGGCCACGTCGGGCTCCAGCGTGGCTACCGCGGCCACCGTGGGCACTGTGGCCATTCCACAGATCAAGAAATACGGGTACAACGAATCGCTGTTCCTGGGCAGCCTGGCCGCGGGCGGCACGCTGGGCATCCTGATCCCGCCTTCGATCAACCTGGTGATCTACGGTGTGCTGACCAATTCGTCGGTGCCCAAGCTGTACCTGGCCGGCATTTTGCCGGGCTTCGGCCTGGCGGTGCTGTTCATGCTGACGATCGTGCTGGCCTGCTGGATCAAGCCCCAATGGGGCGGGCACAAGATCCGCGCGACCGTGGCGCAGCGCCTGGCCAGCCTGCTGCACCTGGCGCCGCCGTTGGGCATTTTCTTTCTGGTGGTGGGTTCGATCTACGCTGGGCTGGCCACGCCCACCGAGGCGGCGGCGCTGGGCGTACTGGGCGCACTGATCCTGGCCGCCTGCTTCGGCCGGCTGACCTGGACCATGCTGCGCGAGGCCATCGAAGGCACGATGCGTTCCACCGCGATGATCATGCTGATCGTGATCGCCGCCAGTTTCCTGAACTTCGTCATGGCGGCCACCGGCCTGACCGATGCGCTGACCCAGACCATTACCGGCCTGGGCCTGTCGCCTGGCTGGATGCTGCTGATCGTGGTCCTGTTCTACCTGGTGCTGGGCTGCTTCATGGAAACGCTGTCGATGATGATCACCACGATTCCCATCGTGGCGCCCATCATGATCGCGCTGGGCTACGACCCGATCTGGCTGGGCATCGTCATCATCGTGCTGGTCGAGGCTGCGCTGATCACGCCGCCCGTGGGCCTGAACCTGTTCGTGGTGCAGAGCCTGCGCAAGAGCGGCAGCATGGGGGCTGTCATCAGGGGCAGCCTGCCGTTCGTGCTGGCCATGTTCGTGATGGTGGCGCTGCTGGCATTTTTCCCCGATCTGGCCTTGTGGTTGCCGCGCGTGTTCGGTTGACGCGCGGGCCGTTTTCTTCATCGAGTTTCAAGCAGGAATCATCATGAAAGCTGTATTCCAGATCGAGTCGGATGGCGCCGCACGCACTATCGAAGCCGACATTCGCAACCTGGTGGTGGCCGGCTGGGCGGGCCGCGACCGCGCCGCCATCGAGCACCATATCGAAGAGCTGGCCGCCATCGGCGTGCCGCGCCCCAGCAGCGTGCCGCTGTACTACCGCATTGCCGACAACCAGCTTACCCAGGCCGGTCGCATCCAGGCCGTGGGCGATGCCTCATCGGGCGAAGTCGAGACTTTCGTGTTCGCGTCAGCCGGCGAACTGTATGTCAGCATCGCCTCGGACCATACCGACCGCAAGCTGGAATCGCACAGCGTGGCGCTGTCCAAGCAGGTGTGCGCCAAGCCCGTGGGCACCACCGCCTGGCGGCTGGCCGACGTGTCCGACTACTGGGACGAGCTGGAGGTGCGCGCGTACATTGTCGAGAACGGCGCGCAGGTGCTGTACCAAGAGGGGACGCTGGCCTCGCTGCGCACGCCCGCTGAGTTGATCGCGGGCTATACCCAGGGCGGGCCGCTGCCTGAAGGCACCGGCATGACCTGCGGTACCGTGGCGGCGGTCGGTGGCATCCGGCCGTCCACTACCTTCATCATGGAACTGTCCGACCCGCGCCGCCAGCGCGTGCTGCGCCACCGCTATGATGTCGAGGTGCTGCCCGAAGTGGCCTGAGCGCCACCGCGCAACACTTCATACCGATCGAATTGCAGGCCGCCGCCGCGGCACGAGGACCTTATGCTTGCCACTTTGAACGACACCGCCACCGCCTTGCAGGAAGGCCGCGCCAGCTCCGTTGAACTGACCGAGGCTGCATTGGCTCGTGCCCAGGATCCGGCGGGCGAAGGCGCGCGCGTGTTCACGCAGCTGTATGCCGAACGGGCCCGCGCCGCGGCGCGAGCGTCCGATACGCTGCGTGCGGCCGGCCTGGTGCGTTCGCCTGTCGACGGCCTGCCCATTTCCATCAAAGACCTGTTCGACGTGGCGGGCGAAACCACGCTGGCCGGCTCGCTGGCGCGCCAGGGCGAACCGCCGGCCGAGGAACATGCCGTGGTGGTGCAGCGCCTGCTGGCCGCCGGCGCCGTCATCATCGGCCGCACCAACATGGTGGAATTCGCGTATTCGGGCCTGGGCGTCAACCCGCATTACGGCACGCCGCGCAACGCCTGGGATCGCGCCAGCGGCCGCATTCCGGGCGGCTCGTCGTCCGGCGCGGCAGTCTCGGTGACCGACGGCATGGCGCTGGGCGCCATCGGTTCGGATACCGGTGGCTCGGTGCGCATTCCGGCGGCGCTGTGTGGCCTGGCGGGCTTCAAGCCCAGCGCCTGGCGGGTGTCGATGACAGGCGTGTTGCCCCTGTCGGCCAGCCTGGACTCGATCGGCCCGATCGCGCCCACCGTACGTTGCTGCGCCACGCTGGACGCTATTCTGGCCGGCGACGACCTGTCTGCAGGGCAGCCGGCCATGCTGGATGGCCTGCGCCTGGCCGTGCCCACCACGCTGGCGCTGGATGGCATGGACCAGCAGGTGTCGCAGTCGTTCGCCTCCGCACTGTCGCGCCTGTCGAGCGCCGGCGCGCGCATCGAAGAAATCGAAGTCCCCGAGTTCGCCCAACTGGCCGCCATCAATGCCAAGGGCGGCTTCACTGCCTCGGAAGCCTGGGCCTGGCACCGCGGCCTGATCGCGCGTGCAGCCGACCGCTACGACCCACGAGTGGTGTCGCGCATCCGCCGCGGGGCCGAAATGTCGGCCGCCGACTACCTGGACCTGCTCGATGCGCGCGTAGCCTGGGTGGCGGCGGTGGAACACCGCATTGCCGGCTACGACGCGCTGCTGATGCCCACAGTTCCGGTGGTGGCGCCCACGGTGGACGAAGTGTGCGCCAGCGATGAGGCCTATTACGCGGCCAACGGGCTGATCCTGCGCAACCCCACGCTGATCAACTTCCTGGATGGTTGCGCCGTCTCTGTGCCTTGCCATCAGGCTGGCGCGGCACCCGTCGGCCTGATGATCGCCGGCGCCAATGATGCCGACCGCCGCATCCTGTCGATCGGCATGGCCGTCGAAGACTTGCTGCGGTCCTGAATCCTCGACAGGTATTTTTTGGATGGCGCGGCGCGGGGGGCACGGGCCGCGCCGCCGGAATAGCGACATGACACATACTTCAGAACCCGGCGCGGCCTATCGTGCGCGCCTCGATGCGCGCGCCGGCCTGCTGACCGGCCCCACGGCCAATGTGGCCTCCGGGCACGTACAGGCCAATCTGGCGATTTTGCCAGCCGGCGTGGCGGACGACTTCCTGCGCTTTTGCCAGCGCAATCCCAAGCCTTGCCCGTTGCTGGCGGTATCCGAACCCGGCGATCCGTCCTTGCCTGGCCTGGGCCGCGACATCGACGTGCGCAGCGATATTCCCCGTTACCGAGTGTGGCGCAATGGCCAACTGACAGACGAACCCACCGATGTGCGCGGACTGTGGCGCGACGACTTGGTGGCGTTCCTGATCGGCTGCTCGTTTTCATTCGAAGAAGCGATGCTGGACAACGGCTTGCCAGTACGCCACATCGAGCAGGGCTGCAACGTACCCATGTACCGCACTTCGATCCCGACCGAGCCGGCCGGCCTGTTCCGGGGGCCGCTGGTAGTGTCGATGCGGCCCCTGAAAGCGGCCGACGCGATCCGTGCCATCCAGGTGACGTCGCGCTTTCCTTCGGTGCATGGCGCACCGGTGCATCTGGGAGATCCGGCCCTGATCGGTATTGCCGACATCGATCGGCCCGACTACGGCGATGCGGTAGAGATCCGCCCTGGCGAGATCCCGGTATTCTGGGCCTGCGGCGTGACGCCGCAATCGGTGGTGGCTGCAGTACGGCCCGAGTTCTGCATCACCCATGCGCCTGGGCACATGTTGGTCACCGATCTGCTGAACAGCCGCATGGCGGTGTTGTAGGCCGCGGCACATACCACCCCCCTCGCCGCGGCCAGCCCGGAAAAATACGCCGTAATCCGTGCCACTGGCACGCCGCATCGCTATATTGACAACCAATTTCCAATATGTAAAATGGTTGTCAATTTAAGGACGATGCAATGGCGTATACCAAGGCAGATCAACTGACCTCAGTGGCATTGGCGGTGTTTAGACTGAACGGCCTATTGCTTGACTGGGGGGATGCGTTTGGCCGCGTACACCGTCTGACCAGTGCGCGTTGGCAGATGCTCGGGGCACTGGCGCTGGCTGCGCGTCCGCTTAGCGCGCCCCAGATCGCGTACACCATGGGTGTTACACGGCAAGGCGCGCAAAAGCAGCTCCATTTGCTGGTGCGCGAAGCCCTGGTCGAAGTACGCCAGAACCCGATGCACAAGCGATCGCCGCTGTACACATTGACCGCCCAAGGCCAGCGCGTATATGGCGAGATAGACAAGCGCTGGCGGCAACATGTGGAAAGGTTGTCGAAGGATTTCAGCGCGTCCGATCTGGCTGTCGCCTCCAGGGTGCTTGCCGCGCTCGCGGATACCCACGCAATTTTGCCGGAACCGACCTTATGAAACGTCAAATGCACGGTGTCTTGGCCTTGCTGGCGTTGCTGTTCGTTGTCGCGTTCTGGCTGTCAACAATCGTGGCCGAGCTGTTTCTGAACTTGGGCGCGGTTGCGGCGGTCAAGGCGGGCATTGCCTATGCAATGCTGTGCTTCGTGCCCATCATGATGGCCACCGCCGCCAGCGGCATGGTTCTGGGGGGCAAGGGCAGGCATCCGTTGATCGTTCGCAAGAAGCGGCGCATGCCCTTCATCGCGGCCAACGGTCTTCTTGTTCTTGTGCCGGCCGCCGTGTGGCTACACCTGCGCGCGCAGGAAGGATTGTTCGATACGGCCTTTTATGCGGTACAGGCCGTCGAGCTCATTGCCGGCGCCGTGAACCTGGTCTTGATTTGCCGGAATATCCGCGACGGGTTGAAACTGGCCGGCGCCACAGGCCGCACTTCGGCGGTTCGATAAACGCAGGGCCAGGAAAAACGAGGCTCGGTACCGTACACCGGCGTACGCCTGGACAAAGCGTATTCAGCCACTACCACCAGCGCATAGCGCTTGCCCTTGTCGCCGGACGCTCGGCTGATAATGCGCCGGCACCGTGGCGGGGCCGACGCGCCTTCGTGCGTGCCTACATGCGCATGTGCTGGGGCAGCCAGGTGGCGATGCCGGGCAACACATACAACAGCAGCACTGCGACGATCATCAGAAAGAACATCGGCAGCGATGCTCGCGCAACATAAGGCAGCTCACGCCCCGTCATACCTGACAGTACAAACAGGTTGAAACCTACCGGCGGTGTGATCTGGGCCATTTCCACCACGAACACCACGAAGATGCCGAACCAGATCAGGTCGATACCGGCTGCCTGCACGGTGGGCAGCAGTACGCCCATGGTCAGCACCACGATCGAGATGCCATCCAGGAAGCAGCCCAGCACCACGAAGAAGGCCATCAGCGCCATGACCAGCCAGAACTGCGATAGCCCCAGTCCGCCTATCCATTCGGCCAGCGCACGCGGCAGGCCGATATAGCCCATCGACAGCGTCAGGAATTGCGCACCCGCCAGGATCAGCGCAATCATGCAATACAGGCGGGTGGCGCCCAGCAGGGATCGGGTGAAGGCTGCGGCGGACAGCGACCCTTGCAGCGCAGACAGGATCAGCGCACCCACCACGCCGATGGCGGCCGCCTCGGTGGCCGTGGCGATGCCGGCGTAGATAGATCCCAGCACCGCCGCGATCAGCAACAGCACGGGAATCAAATGGCGCGACTGGTACAGCTTCTGGCGCAGCGTCATGCCCTGGTCGGCCGCGGGTACCTTGCCGGGATTGCGTATCGCCCACCAGGCGATGTAGCCCATGAAGAGCACGGCCAGCAAGAGGCCGGGCACGATGCCGGCGATGAAGAGCTTGGCAATGGACACATCGGCCGCCACGCCGTAGACGATCATGATGATCGAAGGCGGGATCAGCAGGCCCAGGGTGCCGGCGCCCGACAGCGTACCCAGTACCTTGTCTTCGGGATAGCCGCGCTGCTTCAGTTCGGGGATGGTCATCTTGCCCACGGTGGCGCAAGTGGCTGCCGATGAACCCGACACCGCCGCGAAGATGGCGCAGCCGATCACATTGGTGTGCAGCAGCCGGCCGGGCAGGCGGTTCAGCCAGGGGGCCAGGCCCTTGAACAAGTCTTCGGACAGGCGCGTGCGGAACAGTATCTCGCCCATCCACAGGAACAGGGGCAGGGCGGTCAGGGTCCAGCTCGACGCGGCGCCCCAGATGGTGACCGCCATGGCGTCGCCCGCGGGCCGGCTGGAAAATAGCTCCATGCCGATCCAGGCGGTGCCCGCCAGGGTCAGGCCGACCCAGACGCCGCATCCCAGCAATGCAAAGATCGAAACGATCAACAGAGTAATGACCAGGACTTCATTCATGGGTTTGCTGCGAAGAGGGGGCGGGCATGCCGCGCAGGCGGCGCACCAGTTCGTCGACCAGGGACACCAGGAACAGCACGGTGCCTACCGCCATGGCGATCTGGGGAATCCACAGCGGCGTGGCGTCGTTGGCCGTGGAAATGTCGTTGTACATGCGCGAGTCGTGCACCAGCTTGATGCTGAAGTAGGCGAACAACGCGGCCAGGGCCGTGCCCACGGCCAGCGCGAAGATATCGAGCCGCCGGCCGTTGCGCTGGGCCAGCGAATTCAACAGCAGGGTGACGCGGATGTGTTCGCCATGCTTGAACGTACTGGCCAGCGCCAGGAAACCGGCGCCGGCCATGAAATAGCCGGCGTAGGCGTCGGTGCCGGGAATATTCCAGCCCATCTGGCGGGCGATGATGGCGGCTAGCACCGACACCAGCACACCTATCATGCACAGGCCGGCCAGCAGGCCGGCCGCGCCGTACAGAGTATCGAGAAAACGGCGCATGCGGCTTACATCTTGCGATAGGCTTCGACCATGGCCTTGCCGTCAGGGCCGGACCGCTCGAGCCACTCGTCGACCATGCGTCCGCCGACCTTCGTCATGCCGGCTTGCAGTTCGGCCGTGGGCGTGATGATCTCCAGGCCGTTCCTGGTCAGCTCTTGCTGGTACCACTTGTTCTTCTCTTCCGACAGCTTCCAGCCACGCTCCTCGGCCTGCGCGCCAGCCTTCTTCAGGGCTTCCTGAGTGGCGGGGTCCAGGGCGTCAAACGCCTTCTTGTTGACGATGATGGCATTCTTGGGCAGCCAGGCCTGGGTGTCGTACCACTTCTTGATGTATTCGTAGGTCTTGGTGTCGTAGCCGGTCGAGGCCGACGACATGTACGAATCGATCACGCCGGTGGCCATGGCCTGGGCCAGCTCGGCTTGCTGCACGGTCACCGGCTGCGCACCGACCAGCTCGGCGATCTTGGCCGTAACCGGGCTGTACGCGCGCCATTTCAGGCCTTTCAGGTCTTCGACCTTGTTCAGTTCCTTGTTGGCGAAAATACCTTGCGGCGGCCATGCCACGGCGTACAGCAGCATCATGCCCTGCGAGGCCAGCTTCTTTTCCAGATAGGGTTTCTGCGCCTGGTACAGCTTGAACGAGGCGGGATACCCGGTGGCCAGGAAGGGCAGGCCGTCCAGGGCATACACCGGGTCTTCGTTGGCGTAGTTGGTCAGCAGGATCTCGCCGATCTGTGCCTGGTTGCCCTGCACGGCGCGCTTGATCTCGGGGGCCTTGTACAGCGAGGCGTTGTTGTGCAGCGTAATCTTCAGCTTGCCGCCCGACAGGCTATCGACATCC
>DASPIV010000702.1:0-3314 GCA_035628955.1 Bordetella sp. | reverse complement strand
ACGGGCTCGGGCAGCTTGGCCGGTCCGAAAATGCCCAGCCAGGCACGTGCAGAAATCGGCAAGTTCTGTGATTCGAAGGTCGGCAGGTCTTCAAGGCCGGGAAACGGTTTTTGCAGGGCGACGCCCAATATCTTTACCTTGCCGGCTCGGTAGTTGGGGTCGGCCATGGTCAGGGGTACCATCATGACGTCGACCTGGCCGGCCAGAATCGCGGTCATGGCCGGTGCCGCCCCCTGGAACGGCACGTGCAGCAATTTGATGCCGGTGGATGTGTTCAACATTTCCATCGCCACCTGGGAAGAGCTGCCCACGCCGTACGAGGCATACGTCAACTGTTCCGGCTTTTGCCTGGCAAGGACGATGAGTTCGGCCGTGGTATCGACCGGCAGGGATGCGCGCGCCACCAGCGCCAGCGGCAGATAGCCGACCAGGCCGACAGGAGTGAAGTCGCGCTTGGCGTCATAGCGGATATCGCGATAGACGCTGGGATTGATCGAATGAGTATCCGAGGCCGTGAATTCCAGGGTGTAGCCGTCGGGGGCCGATTTGGCGACCCACTCGGTGCCGATCATGCCGCTGGCGCCTGGCTTGTTGTCGACGATGACTGGCTGCTTGAGGCGCGCGCCCATGTGCTGGGCAATGGCGCGCGCCACCACATCGGTCGAGCCGCCCGCGGGGTACGGAACCACCATCCGGATCGCATGATCGGGGTAGCTGTCAGCGGCGTACGCGGACCCAGCCGGCAGCGCCACGGACCCAATAGCAGCCAAGCCGGCCAATAGGGCACCCAACAAACGAAAAGGCCATAGCCTGCACGCGCGATGCGTCGCTGAAGTCATTGTCGCCTCCGTATCGGTACGCGGCCAATGTCGGCCGCCCCTTGTTATGAAGCCATTATGGGATCGCCGATCTTTGTAATGTAGTATGAATACAATGAACTTTTATAAGCATTGCTTATGGAAAAGCTCGTGTGAGCTGAAAGGAGACGACCCGATGGAAACTCGTCATCTGCGGTATTTCCTGGCGGTGGTCCAGGCTGGCACCCTGACCCGCGCGGCCGAGCAACTGGGTATTGCGCAGCCGGCGCTGAGCCAGGCACTGGACCGCATGGAACAGCAACTTGGCGTCAAGCTGTTCGTGCGTTCGCGCAGCGGCGCCCGTCTGACCCCAGCCGGCGCAGCCATCGTCGAGGAAGTACAAATTGGCTTGTCGCGTATCGATGCGGCAACGCACCAGGCTCGCCAGATCGGCAAGGGGCTGGGCGGCCGCCTGACAATAGGCTTCGTTGCCACCGGCGCGTACCGCATTCTTCCCGCGGCGCTGCAAACGTTTCGCGCCAGCATGCCCGATGTGCACGTGTCGTTGCTGGAGCTCAGCAATTCCGAGCAGGTTGCCCTGCTTGAGGGCGGTACGCTCGACCTGGCTATCCTGTTCACGCCGGTAGAGGTGAACGGCAGTATGAAACAGCGGGTGTTGCGGCGCGACCGGCTGATCGCGGTACTGCCCAGCGATTTCCCCGCGGCCGGCGACGGCAAGGTTGGGCTGAAAGAGTTGGCGCAGCGCGGCCTGGTGTTCGCGCCCCGCGAACAGGTGCCGATGATGCGTGCCGAGATCCTTAGCGCCTTACGTCAGGCAGGCGAGGAAGGCAGGGTGGTGCAGGAAGCCTATCGCATCATGGCGGTGCTGGCTTGCGTGGCCGGGCATTGCGGCGTGTCGTTGTTGCCGGAAGCCACGCGCGACCTCGGTTTTCCTGGCATACAGTTCCGCGAGGTGCGAGAAAGCCGGTTGCTGCCATTGGTAGAACTCAGCGTGATCTGGCCTGCACGCTCGCGCCGAACCTTGGCCGATTATTTTGCCGACATCCTGATCGCCCAGGCCGGCCTGAACTGAGATTGCGCGCGTGCGGGTCAGCCGCCCGCCATGGCCTCAGGCGGGGCAGCGGCGCCTTCAGTACATATTGCGCTTGTAGTCCTGCTGCAGCCCTTTGCGCATCAGCCCGGGAATCGAGACCATACCGCGTGCGATGGCCGCGCCCAGGCCGCGCGTCTTGTTCAGCCTGACGTGCGCGGCAAAGATCTCGGCCGGGCCGATGTCGGGCGGCGGCACGGGCGCTATCCAGGGCTGCGCGCGCGCCAGCGCGGCGCTTTCGCGCAGCACCAACGCCGGCGATGCCAGGCTGGTGACCAGCTTTGGCGTCTTGTCCTGCACCACGAATGCCTGGCACTGCGCCGGGTCGCCGCTGATTTGCGCACGGCCTTGCGCCACGGCCACGCGCGTGCAGCCGGGCACGATCAACAAAGCGGCCGCCTGAGGCCGCTGCAAGATATTGCGCAAGCTGTCGGTGCGGCGATTGCCGGGCCGGTCGGCATAGCGGATGCCGCCTTCATAAGCCTGCACCAGGCTGCCTGCCGGATCGCCCTTCGGACTCAGATCAGTGTGCAATTCGGCATCGGCGGTGGCCAATGCCATGAAACGGCAGGCGCGCAGGAAGGCCGCGGTGTCCCGCGGGATGGCGCCGGGCTCGGGCCGCCAGAAGTCCGAACGCAGCAGCGCCTTGGCGCAATGCGCATAGCACTCCTGCACAGTAATCAACAGATCGTCGCCGGAAGTGTCCGCCACCACGCCATTGATGCGCAGGGTCTCGCCCAGGCCCGGTATCAGGAATAACAATCCGGCGCCGCAGCCGGCTTGCGCGTGCCGCGCGTCGTCCAGGGCCGCGCGCGGCACGCGCAGTTGCCCGGGCCCGGGCGCCCACGCAAAGCCCGGCGCGCCGCCTGCCAGGGTGGCGTCCACCCGGTGTGCGTCGCTGAACCCGGCAAACGCCAGGGGCGAAGCCGCCAGCCATCGCCGGGCATGGTCGTCCAGCTGGTCGATAACCTTCAGGTCGACCGCCGCCGGGCGCGCGCCGACCTGGGCTTCCAGGGCCTCGATTGTGCGAATCGCGCCATTCATGCCTGTCTCCGGATCGAGTGATCGGCTATTTCATAAATGAGAATTATCCTGTCCAGACACCGTCAAGGATAGAAGGGCACGCTGGCGCTACATCGACTTCAGCACCGTCCAGCCGGACTCGATATGCTTGCGCATGGCCAGCATCGCAGCCGAGACGTCGCCGGCAGTCAGCGCATTGAGAATGTCGTCGTGCTCTTTGACGGCGTCCTGGCGGCGCCCGTGGGCTGCGTTGATCAGGTCGAACGGATAGCGGGCCCACAAAATCTGCACGAAATGCAGCGTTTGCGGCATTTTGGCAATGTCGTACAGCCGGCGATGAAAGCGGTAATTGACACCGCGCGCGGTGGCGCGTTCGCCGTGCT
>DASPIV010000701.1:0-12915 GCA_035628955.1 Bordetella sp. | reverse complement strand
GCAGGCGGCGTAGGGAAGTGCGGGGCAGCAAAGACATGAAAGATATGACTGCGGGCGCCGGCCTGGGTTCCGTTCCGCGCTGTTTTCAGCCCCCGGGGTGCCGGTACTTCTGGCTTCGGTCCGGGGCGTCAGGCCAGTCCGGCCAGTTCCTGGGCTACCGGATACAACGAGGCTACCAGCAACAGCGCCATTCCCACGTTGAACAGCCGTATCGCCAGCGGCCGATGCAGCCATTTCTGCAAACCCGCCCCGAAGGCGGCCCAGATGCCGATGCTGGGCAGGTTGACCAGGCAGCATACGGCCGCGGCCAGCGCCAGGTTCCAGTAGAAGCCGGCTTGCGGGGTATAGGTGGCGATGACGCCTACCGCCATCACCCAAGCCTTGGGATTCACCCATTGGAACAGCGCGGCTTGCAGGAAGGTGAAAGGGCGGCCGCGCTGGCTGCCGGTTTCCAGCGGACCCGACAGGGCGATCCGCCAGGCCAGATACAGCAGGTACAGCGCCCCGGCATATTTCAGCACGGTGTACAGCCACGGAAACTGCTGGAACATCGTGCCCAGGCCCAGCCCCACCAGCACCAGCATCAGGGTAAAGCCCAGGTTCACGCCCAGCATGTGCGGAATGGTGCGCCGAAAGCCGAAGGTCAGCCCCGACGAGGCCAGCATGATGTTGTTCGGGCCGGGAGTGATCGAGCTGACCAGCGCGAACAGCGCCAGCGGCCCCAGCAGCAGCAGTGTCGATTCACCGAATGACGCGGCCATCACGCGGCTTTCCTGACGATGGCGCAGCGCCCGCCGGCAATGATGGCAATGACCGCCAGCGCAAAGACAAAAGTGATGGGTTCGACGGCCTCATGAAACAGCAGGGCGGCGGCCACCACGGTCAGAAAGGGCTGCAGCAGCTGTATCTGGCCGACACGGGCAATACCGCCCACGGCCAGGCCGCGGTACCAAGCGAAAAACCCCAGGAACATCGATCCAAACGCCAGATAGGCGAAGGCGGCCACCACGGTTGCGCTGGGCCAGGCGGCCTGCGCGCCCAGCCACAGTACCGGTACGGCAATGGCCGGCGCGCTGACCACCAGCGCCCAGCAGATAGTACGGGCACCGCCCAGCGTGCGCGAGGCCCGCGCGCCCTCGGCGTAGCCCATGCCGCCCAGCAGGACGGCCAGCAACAGCCACAGGTCGCCGGTTTGCAGGCTGCCATGGCCCTGGCGCAACGCATACGCCATGACCAGTGCCGCCCCGGCCATGGCCCAGCCCCAGAATGCCAGGGACGGACGTTCGGCACTGCGCCAGGCGGCGAACGCCGCCGTGGACAAGGGCAGCAGGCCGTTGAACACCGCCCCGTGCGAAGCCGGCACGGTAGTCATGGCCAGTGTCGAGGCCAGGGGCCAGCCCACCACGATGCCTACCGCCGCCAGCAACACACCGGGCCATTCATGGCGATCCGGGCGGCGGCTGCGCGTCAGCCACAACAGCAGCGCGGCCGGACCGGCGGCCAGCAGGGCACGCCCCAGGCCGATCAACAGGGGCGACAACTCGGTCACCGCTACCCGCGTCATGGGCAAGGTCAGCGAAAATACCAGTACGCCCAGCAGGCCGTAGCCGTAGCCCTCCCAGAGCGGCGTGGCGGCGGGGGCAGGCGATGCATAGGCAGTAGGGCGCGACATGATTCCAGGCGTCTGGGGCTTGCGAGCAAGCGGGATTCCTGCCACTCTACGCAAATTGGTCAGTACAGTACCGGTACACTTTCCCATGTCACCTGGATTACTGGCCTGGTAAAACTACCATGACAGTTGCCGCGACTTCCGAATCCGCCGCCGGCTGGCGCCCCGTACGCCAGGCCGACGCCACGCTGGTGGCCCAGTTGGCCGACGATGTGGCGCGCCGCATCGACGACCAGGGCCTGCGCCCGGGTACCCGCCTGCCTTCCATCCGGAAAATGGCCGAACAGGCCGGCGTCAGCCGCTTCACCGTGGTTGAGGCGTACGACCGCCTGGTCGCACGCGGCCTGGTGCAATCGCGCCGCGGCGCGGGTTTTTTCGTGCGGGCGCGCCGTGGGCCCCTGGCGGCCGCCGCCCGCAGTGTGCCGGCCGGCAACGAAAGCGTGGCGGTTCCCGCGCGCATCGACGTGGCGTGGCTGCTGCGCAGCATGTTCCGCGAACCCGAGGCCTCGGCCATGCCGGGCGGTGCGGGCCTGCTGCCGGCCGACTGGCTCGATCCCGGCATGGTGTCGGCAGCCGTGCGGGCCGTGGGGCGTTCCGTGCGTGGCAATCTGGTGGCCTATGGTTCGCCGCTGGGCTACGGCCCCCTGCGCCAGCAGCTTGCCTCGCGCCTGCAGGCCGATGGCGTGCCCGCCCATCCCGATCACAACCTGCTCACGACCAATGGCGTCACGCACGGGCTCGACCTGGTTGCCCGCCACCTGGTCCGGGCAGGCGATGCCGTGCTGGTCGAAGATCCGGCCTGGTTCGTGATCTTCGGCCGCCTGGCTGCCTTCGGCGCCCGGCTCATCGGCGTGCCGCGCGGGCCCGACGGCCCCGACCTGGAGCAGCTCGACCGGCTGGCGGCGCTGCACAAGCCGCGCCTGTTCATCATCAACAGCGCCGTGCACAATCCCACGGGCCACACGCTGTCGGCCGGCTCGGCCTACGACATCCTGCGCCTGGCCGAGCGGCACGATTTCCTGATCATCGAAGACGACACTTATGGCGAACTGCATCCCGGCGGCGCCATGAAGCTCGCGTCACTCGATCGCCTGAACCGTGTCATTCTGGCTGGCGGCTTTTCCAAGATGTTGGCGGCCAGCCTGCGCGTTGGCTACCTGGCCGCCAACGCCGAACTGCTGCAGAAACTGGCCGACCTGAAAATGCTGGCCGGGCTGACCACGCCCGAGCTGGGCGAACGCGTCGTACACCGGGTGCTGGTCGAAGGCCAGTACCGCCGCCATGTCGACCGGGTGCGTACGCGCGTCAATACCGCGCGCCAGCAGTGCCTGGCTGCCCTGACCGGCCTGGGGTTGGTCGTGCCGCACGAGCCGCATGCGGGCATGTTCGTGTGGGCCGATTGCGGCCGCGATGCCGAGGGTCTGGCGCGCACGGCGGTCGACCGCGGGCTGCTGCTGGCGCCCGGCAGCCTGTTCTCGCCCAGCCAGGCCCCTTCCACGATGATGCGCTTCTCGGTGGCCATGGTCGACACGCCCGGTATCTGGCAGGCCGTGGCCGGTGTGTTGGCCGCGCCCGGCGGCTGACGCGCGCGCGGCGGGCGGAAGACATATACTGTTCTCCGTTTCAAGTTACATCACCCGAGGAATCGCCATGGCTGACGTCCCCATCAAGCCCCTGACCGAACACTTCGCCGTCGCGCCGCAGCTGGGGCCGGAAGACATGGCCGGCGTGGCCGCGGCCGGCTACAAAAGCGTGATCATCAACCGGCCCGATTTCGAGGGCGGCCCCGACCAGCCCACCGCCGCCGATGTTTCCCAGGCGGCCCGCGAAGCCGGCTTGCAGATCGAATACCAGCCCGTCATCGGCAGCGCCATGACGGCAGCCGATGTGGCCCGGTTCGCCGAACTGCTGCGCACCCTGCCCGGGCCCGTGCTGGCGTATTGCCGTACTGGCACGCGCTGCACTAACCTGTTCGTGGCATCGCAGCAGATGCCTTGATGGCTCTCGATGCTGCGGGAAGACCGCAATGCGGCAAGCATGGGTTTCCGGTAGCATGAGCGCTCTTACCTAGCAGACAGGAGCAGGCAACATGTTCAAGAAAATCCTGATTCCCACCGATGGTTCGCCGCTTTCGGCCCAGGCCGCCAACGCGGGCATCTGCTTCGCGCGCTCGGTGGGCGCCGAAGTCGTCTCCCTGCATGTCACCCAGCCATTCGCTGCCACCATAGGCTTCGATGGCATGGCCGCCGCCTATGCCATTACCGACGAAGACTACGAAAAAGCGTCGGCCGAGCAGGCTGAAAAGTACCTGAAGCAAATCCTCGACCGCGCCGATACGGCCGGGGTCAAGGCGCAGTCGCGCGCCGTGTCCAATTTCAATGTGGCCGACGGCATTGTCCAGGCCGCATCCGAAAACGGCTGCGACCTCATCTTCATCGGCAGCCACGGCCGCAGCGGCCTGTCGCGCCTGTTGCTGGGCAGCGTCACGGCCAAGGTGCTGTCGCTGGCCGCTATCGCGGTGCTGGTGTATCGCGTCAAAGAAGACAAAGAAAAGAAATAGGCCGCCCGCCCGGCTGCCTGGCACCCGCCGCCTCCTGGCGGCGGGCTGGCACTTCATGATTGCCATACCTGCGGTGCGTGCAGGGCTATCTGGCGTCCCCTGGTTCGTCACGCGTAATATCGTGCATGGCGCGGTCCGAAGGCCGCAGCCAAGTCGGATTCACCTGACCAGGGGTCGCCATGACTCGCAAGACGCGCATCGACCAATACCGCAATATCGGCATCAGTGCCCATATCGACGCAGGCAAAACCACCACCACCGAGCGCATTCTTTTCTATACCGGCATCACCCACAAGCTGGGCGAAGTCCATGACGGCGCAGCCACCATGGACTGGATGGAACAAGAGCAAGAGCGCGGCATCACCATCACTTCGGCGGCTACCACCGCGTTCTGGCGCGGCATGGCGGGCAATTACCCCGAGCACCGCATCAACATCATCGATACCCCCGGCCACGTCGACTTCACCATCGAGGTCGAGCGCTCCATGCGCGTACTCGATGGTGCCTGCATGGTGTACGACGCCGTGGGTGGCGTGCAGCCGCAATCCGAAACCGTGTGGCGCCAGGCTAGCAAATACGGCGTGCCGCGCATTGCTTTCGTCAACAAGATGGATCGCGTCGGCGCCGATTTTTTCCGCGTTCATAAACAGATCGCCGAACGCCTGAAGGGCGACGCCGTGCCGATCCAGATCCCGGTCGGCGCCGAAGACCACTTCCAGGGCGTGGTCGACCTGGTCAAGATGAAAGCCATCATCTGGGACGATGCCAGCCAGGGCGTGCGCTTCGAATATCGCGACATCCCGCCCGATTTGCTCGACCAAGCCCAGCAGTGGCATGACCGCATGGTCGAGAAGGCTGCCGAAGCCGACGAGGCCTTGCTGGAAAAATACCTTTCGGGCGAACCGCTGTCCGAAGAGGACATCAAGCGTGGGTTGCGCATGCGCACGATCGCCAACGAGATCGTACCCATGCTGTGCGGCAGCGCTTTCAAGAACAAGGGCGTGCAGGCCATGCTGGACGCGGTCATCGATTATCTGCCGTCGCCCATCGACGTGCCCGCCATCAAGGGGCACGACGACAAAGACCGCGAAGTCGAACGCCATCCGGCCGACGACGAGCCGTTCTCCGCGCTGGCCTTCAAGATCATGACCGACCCGTTCGTGGGGCAACTGGTGTTCTTCCGGGTGTATTCGGGCGTGGTCAAGTCGGGTGATTCGGTGCTGAATCCGCTCAAGGGCAAGAAAGAACGCCTGGGCCGCCTGTTGCAGATGCATGCCAACGAGCGGCGAGAGATCAGCGAAGTCTATGCCGGTGACATCGCCGCCGCCGTAGGTATCAAAGACGTCACTACCGGCGACACGCTGACCGACCCGGCCCACCTGATCATTCTCGAGCGCATGTCGTTCCCCGAGCCGGTCATTTCCCAGGCGGTCGAGCCCAAGACCAAGGTCGACCAGGAAAAAATGGGCCTGGCGCTGAACCGCCTGGCGCAGGAAGACCCGTCGTTCCGCGTGCGCACCGACGAAGAGTCCGGCCAGACCATCATTTCCGGCATGGGCGAATTGCACCTGGAGATCCTGGTCGACCGCATGAAGCGCGAATTTCACGTCGAGGCCACGGTCGGCAAGCCGCAGGTCGCCTATCGCGAGACCATCCGCAAGACCTGTGACGACGTCGAAGGCAAGTTCATCAAGCAGTCGGGCGGGCGTGGGCAGTATGGGCACGTGGTGCTCAAGATCGAGCCCCAGCCCGCCGGCGGCGGCTTCGCGTTCGTCGACGCCATCAAGGGCGGTGTGGTGCCGCGCGAATACATTCCCGCGGTCGAGCGCGGCGTGCGCGACAGCCTCAATGCCGGCGTGCTGGCCGGCTATCCGGTGGTCGATGTGAAGGTCACGCTGGTGTTCGGGTCGTATCACGACGTCGATTCCAACGAAAATGCCTTCCGCATGGCGGGTTCCATGGCGTTCAAAGAAGGCATGCGGCGCGCCAAGCCCGTGTTGCTGGAACCCATGATGCATGTCGAGGTCGAGACCCCCGAAGACTTCACCGGCCATGTCATGGGCGACCTGTCATCGCGGCGCGGCATGGTGCAGGGCATGGAAGACATCGCGGGCGGGGGCGGCAAGCTGGTGCGTGCCGAAGTTCCGCTGGCCGAAATGTTCGGTTATTCCACCTCGCTGCGCTCGCTGACCCAGGGGCGTGCCACCTACACCATGGAATTCAAGCACTACGCCGAAGCGCCCAACCAGGTCGCCGAGCAAGTCGTGGCGGCCCAGGGCGGCACGGCCCGCTAGGCTTGTTACCGCGGCACAATAGTCAGCGCCGAAACATCCGGCTATGATCGGCAGACCATAGCCGGAGAGAGGCACCATGGATCAACTGATATCGCTTGCCCAGCAGCCTGCCGCGTGGGCGGCGCTGGCCACCCTGATCGCCATGGAAGTCGTGCTTGGCATCGACAACCTGATCTTTATTTCCATCCTTACCAACAAATTGCCGGCGCACCAGCAAGAGCGCGGGCGCCGCATCGGCATTGGCCTGGCGTTGGTGCTGCGGCTGGCCCTGCTGGGAACGGTGGCAATCATCGTGAAGCTCACCCAGCCTGTGTTCACCGTGTTCGGCCAGGGCTTTTCGTGGCGCGATCTCATCTTGATCGCCGGCGGCCTGTTCCTGGTCTGGAAGGCCACCAAAGAAATCCATCACCATGTCGACCCCACGCCCGAAGGCGACATGTTCGACGGCAAGTCCGCCACCATCGGATTCGGCGCCGCCATCGTGCAGATCCTGATGCTGGACCTGGTGTTTTCCATCGACAGCATCATTACCGCGGTCGGCATGACCGAACACATTCCCATCATGTTCATTGCTGTCATCGTGGCGGTAACCGTCATGCTGCTGGCTGCCAACCCGCTGGCCAGGTTCATCCAGCGCAACCCTACGGTGGTCATGCTGGCCCTGGGCTTCCTGCTGATGATCGGCATGACGCTCATCGCCGAAGGCTTTGGGGCCCATGTGCCCAAAGGCTATATCTATGCGGCCATGGCGTTCTCGGCGCTGGTGGAAGGGCTGAACATGATGGCGCGGCGCGCGAAGCGGCGGGCCGGTTAGCCGGGCGCGCCTGGGCGCTACGCCAGGAAGCCTTCGATGGCGGCGTTGAAGGCGCGCGGGTTGCCCAGGTTCATGCCATGCGACGAGCCGGCGATCACTTCCTTGTGCGCCGCGGGCAGCCATTCGGCCAGCATGTCCAGCACGGCCGGGTAGGGCGCCGGGCTCAGCGCGCCGCCGATCAATAACGTGGGCAGGGCCAGCCGCTCGATCTGCTCGCGCGCCACGGGGGGCAGGTGTTCGGTAGCTTGGCCGCCCAGCGTCGACGCATTGTCGCGCACCATGTCCTTGAACCAAGGCACCATGCGGCGCCAGGTATCGGCGCCGGACACCGTATCGACGAACAAGGCCAGTCCGGCATCGACCTCGCCGGCTTCGATCAGCGCCAGTGCGCGCTGGCGAAAGCCGCCGCGCAAATCTTTGTCGCTGCCGGGCAGCGGCAGCCCCGGATCGGCCAGCGTCAGCGAGCGCACCCGGCCCGGATCGCGCAGCGCCGCTTCCAGCGCCACGCGGGCTCCACGCGAGTGGCCCACTACATGCGCCGCGCCTTCGCCCACGGTCTCTATGAAGGCCAGCAGGTCGTTCACGTGCTGGTCCATCGAGAACGTGACGCCATCCCATTGCTGCGGCCAGTAGTGGCGCAGGCTGGGCGCCAGCACCCGGAATGAGCGGCCCAGTGGGCCCATCTGCGATTTCCAGTAGCGGCAATCGCACAGCGAGCCATGCACCAGTACCAGCGGCGTGCCTAGCCCGTATTCGGTGTACGCCATGGCATATCCATTGACATCGGCGGTTTGCAGGGGCAACTGGGGTTCTGAGCGCATGTCGGGCAATAAGGGATTCCAGCGCGTGATTCTAGCGCCCCAGGCGCCTCGCGCTGCTACACTCGATGGCCTTGTCCTGCGGCACCGTCCGTGCCGCGTCCGATTGCACGGAACCGTCACGCATGTCCGAATTCGCCACGCCCCTGCCCGAAGCCGCGCAGCGGGTGGCCCGCCTGTTGCAAGACCTGGGCCACGAGCATGCCATAGTCATGCTGCCGCAAACCGGCAAGACTTCCGCCCAGGCCGCGCAAGGCCTGGGCTGCCAGGTAGCCCAGATCGCCAAATCAATCGTCTTTCGCCGTTGCCTCGACAACGCGCCGGTGGTGGCCATCGCCAGTGGCGTGAACCGCGTCGATGAAGCCAAGGTGGCCGGATTGGTGGGCGAACTGGCCAAGGCCGATGCGCGATACGTGCGCGACATGACCGGTTATGCCATCGGCGGGGTGTGCCCCATCGGCCACGCCGTCAAGCCCGTCATGCTGATCGACCAGGACCTGTTCCAGTACGACACCCTATGGGCAGCCGCCGGGCATCCGCATGCGGTGTTCCGGCTCAGCCCACGGCAATTGGCCGCCATGACCGGTGCTCCGGTCGCCGACATCGCGCTGCGCGCATACCTGTAAAGAGAGCAACACCATGGATTGGACCTGGGTCTGGATTCCCGCCACGTTGTTCGCCGCGGCGGCCCAGGCGGGCCGCAACGCGGTACAGCGCAGCCTGACCACGACGCTGGGCACCCTGGGTGCCACGCAGGTGCGCTTCCTGTTCGGGTTCCCGTTCGCGCTGCTGTTCCTGGCGCTGGTGCTGAAGCTCGAGGGGGGGGCGGCGCCCACCGCCGGAACCGAGTTCCTGCTCTTCGTGCTGGGTGGCGCCCTGGCACAGATCACCGCCACCGCCTTGATGCTGGCCGCCATGCGCGAACGCTCGTTCGTCGTGGTCACTGCCTGGACCAAGACCGAGCCCATTCAGGTTGCCATGTTCGGTTTCGCCGTCCTGGGCGATCCGCTGTCGCCGTTGGGGGTGGCCGCCGTGCTGCTCGCCACACTGGGGGTGGTGCTGATGTCGGGCAACCCGGTGTCGGTCACCGGCCGCGGCAGCCTGCGCCCGGCTTTGCTGGGCCTGGTTTCCGGGGCGTTCTTCGCGCTGTCCTCCATCGGCTTTCGCGGGGCCATCCTGGCGCTGGACAGCGGCAGCTTCTTTTTGCAGGCCACCTGGACGCTGGCCTGGTCGCTGGGCGTGCAGACGCTGTTGCTGGTGATCTGGATGGTGCTGTTCAATCGTGCCCTGCTGACTGCCTGCCTGGCGGCATGGCGAGCCTCGATCTGGGGCGGGCTGCTGGGTGCCTCGGCCTCGCAAGGCTGGTTCCTGGGCTTTGCCCTGACGGCGGCCGCCAATGTGCGTACCTTGGGGCTGGTTGAAGTGCTGTTTGCGCAGCTACTGTCGCGCCGCTTGTTTTCGCATGCCAGCAGCCGGCGCGAACTGGCCGGCATTGCCCTGATCGTGTTCGGCGTGGGCCTGTTGCTGGTCTCCGCCCGCTAGCCTACCGCTACTGCAGCAGTTGCAACCGGCTCTGGGCTGTTTCGGCGGCCGGGGTATTGGGATAGTCTTTCACGATACGTTGCAGCGACGCCTTGGCGCCAGCCCGGTTGTTCAGTTCGATCTGGCTACCGGCAATCACCAGCAGTGCGTCGGGCGCGCGCGCGTTGTCGGGCGACTGCTGCACCAACTGATTCAACTGCTCGATAGCGCCCTTGTAGTCTTTGGCGGCATAGCGGCTGCTGCCCAGGTAGAACTTGGCCGTGGGAGCTAGCTGGCTATTGGGGTACAGGGCGATGAACGCGGCCAGCGATTCAGCGGCCTCTTTGTACTGCCCCTTGCGGAATTGATCGATGGCGCCGTCGTAGGCGGCTTGTTCGCGGGGATCGCCGGCGGTAGCGCCCGGCGGGTTGTTCGCGCCCTGGCCCGGGGGCGTGCTGGGCTGTTGGCGCGACACCAGTTCCAGTTGCTCGCGCAATTGGGTAATTTCTTGCTGCAAAGACTGCAACTGGTCAGCCAGCTGCAGGCGCGCGCGCTGGTTCTGCTCGTTCTGCTGCTGCACCTGTTGGCGCAGATCCAGAATAGCGCGGCGGGCCTCGTCGTCGGAAAAGGCATGGGCGGGGGCGGCTACGGTGGCGGCGGCCAGGGCAGCCGCCAGGACCAGGGTACGCAAGGGCAGGGCTTGAGCGCGCATGAGAAATTCCAGAATTTAAAAACAAAAACGTCGGAACGGCCGCTTGACCGTCCCGACGCGCGGCAGTGCTGATGCGCGGAAGTGCTTAGCGCTGATACTCGATATCGGCGCGGCGGTTTTCCGCGAAATCGGCTTCGGAGGTGCCGGTGGCGCGGGGCTTTTCCTTGCCGAAGCTGATGGTTTCGATCTGCGCATCGCTGACGCCCAGCAGGGTCATCATGCGGCGCACAGCGTCGGCACGGCGCTGGCCCAAGGCCAGATTGTATTCGGCGCCGCCGCGTTCGTCAGTGTTGCCCTGGATCTGGACGCGCTGCTGCTGGTTCGAAGCCAGGTAGCGGGCGTGGGTTTCAACCAGGCCGCGGTACTGGTCGGGCACCGTGTAGCTGTCGAAATCAAAGAAAACCGAGCGTTGTTGCGCCAGGATGCTCTGCGGGTTGAAGGGGTCCATGATCTGGCCCGAGGCAGTGCCTTGGCCAGAGGTGCCGGAGCCCGCCTGGCCTGCTTGGTCATCGAGTGGGACCGAGCTGCAAGCGGCCAGGGTAGCGGCCAGGGCGGCGATAGTGAGGCTTTTGGCAATTCGCATTTTCATGATTGTTCCTTTGCAAAGAGGGTCATACGTGTTTAGCGGGTAAAAGGTCCCCAGGTCGGTTCACGTATTTCCCCATTCAGTACCGAGAGCGTCTGCCGCACGCGACCATCGCTGGACACGCCTGCCAATACGCTGCGGCCGTTCTGGACCGCTGCATACAGGATCTGCATGCCATTGGGAGCGAAACTCGGTGCCTGGTCATCGCGACCGTCGGTCAGCAGGGTTTCGGTGCCGGTGGCAAGTTGGAGTGAGGCGATGCGAAATGCGCCGTCGCGTCTTGAAACGTACAGCAGCGTGGAACCGTCGGGGGAAATTCGGGGTGAGATGTTGTAACTACCGTTAAATGTCAACCGACGGGCATCGCCTCCGTCGAGGCTGGTTTGATAGATTTGCGGTCCACCGCTGCGATCACTGGTAAAGATAATGGAACGGCCATCGGGCGTAAAGATCGGCTCGGTGTCAATGCCGGGAGAACGCGTAAGTCGACGCATATTCGAGCTTCCGTCGGCTCCGACGATGTAAATTTGCGACAAACCATCACGCGTCAAAGCAACTGCCAGCTTGGTGCCGTCGGGCGACCAGGCGGGGGCGCTGTTGTTGCCCTTGAAGTTGGCCACCGGGATGCGCGCGCTGGTGGCCAGCGTGTGCACGTACACCACCGGCTTGCCCGATTCGAAGCTTACGTACGCGAGCTTGCTGCCGTCGGGCGACCAGGCCGGCGAAATCACCGGCTCGCGCGAACGCAGGGCCACCTGGGGGTTCTGCCCATCGGCATCGGCGATTTGCAGTTCGTAAGTATTGCCGCGCTTGAGCACGTACGCGATACGCGTCGAGAATACGCCACGAACGCCGGTGATTTTCTCGTAGATGCGGTCGGCGATCTGGTGGGCCACGCGGCGCAGTTCTTGTTCCGAGCCCGAGAACGCCACGCCGTCGAGCTGGCCTTTCTTGACCGTGTCGGCCAGGCGGTAGCGCACGTCGTAGCGGCCATCGGCGCCGCGAGTGATGCTGCCGTAGGCCAGGAAGTCTGCGCCTTTGGTACGCCAGTCGTCGTAGGCTACCGGCGAGTCCACGTTCAGGCCGGCACCCGCGGCACTGATCAGGCGGAACTGGCCGGTGCGGGTCAGGTCGGCGCGGATGACTTCGGCGATGGCGCGGCCATGCACGTCATCAACGGCAAAATCGGCGATCGCCACTGGGTACTGGGTGGCACCCGTGCCCGATATGTCCACGCGCAGTTGCGCGTGGACCGGCTGCCACACCAGCAGGGCGGCTGCTGTCAGCAGGGCGAACAGCGTGCCATAGGTACGTGCGAGCCCCCGAGGAAAGGGGCGGCTGTAGGCGGGAGTCATGGTCAGCAATCTCCTGTCAGTCATACATTCTGTACACGACGTCGATGACGGACTCGTAGCGGCCCGTCGAGGGTTTGGGGAACGGATTGCAGCGCCGGATGCCGTTTTCCACGGCGCGGTCAAAGCCGCTGTTGCCCGACGAACTGGTCAGGCTCACGTCCTTGACCTTGCCGTCCGAACTCAACTGTACCCGGTATTGCGCGGTGGGGTTGGCCGAGCCGCTGCGCGCTGGCGTCGGATAGGCCACGTTGGGACGTATGCAGGCGCGTACCTTGGCGCCGTAGCCATCATCACGCCCGCCGCCTTGCTGGTTACGGTCGGCGGTGCCGCCCGGAATACCGGCGGCGCCCATGGCGTCGTTGCGGAATGCGTCGCGCAGGGCTTTGTCCGCAGCGGCTTTCTTGGCGGCGGCCGCTTTTTCTGCGGCAGCCTTCTTGGCGGCCTCTTCCTTGGCTTTTTTCTCGGCGGCCGCTTTCTCGGCGGCTTTCTTTTCGGCCGCGGCTTTCTCGGCGGCGGCTTTTTCCGCAGCGGCTTTCTGGGCAGCCGCCTTTTCAGCGGCAGCCTTTTCGGCTGCCTTTCTCTCGGC
>DASPIV010000700.1:0-3289 GCA_035628955.1 Bordetella sp. | reverse complement strand
TGACGCGCACGCAGGCGAATCCACATGGGACGCGGCTATTGCCGCGGCGCCGCCGGATGCGCCTTCTGACGCGGCCACGCCGCAAGCCACCTGCGTGTTCATTTACACGTCGGGCACCACGGGGTTGCCCAAGGCGGTGATGCACACGCAAAGATCGGTGGTGCTGTCGGGGGAAGGGTTCGTGGGCCGCATGCATTTGCAGCCGCAAGACCGGTTGCTGTGCATACTGCCCACCTTTCACATCAACGCACTGTTTTATTCGGTGTGCGGAAGCCTGGCGGCGGGCGCCGCCGTCATCCTGGAAGAAGGCTTTTCGGCCTCGAGGTTCTGGGCCACGGTAAAGGAAAGCGGGGCCACCGAAGTCAATTTCGTCGCGGCCATTCCCGGCATTCTCGCCAAGCGCCCGCGCACGGAGTTCGTGGCTGGCCACTGCCTGGCCAAGATTTGCGTGGCGCCGCTGTCGCAAGAAACCGAGACACTGTTCACCGAGACTTTCGGCGTGCGCGATCTGCTGGACGGCTATGGGATGAGCGAAGCTCCCGGCGTTTGTATTACTCCATTGCAGGGGCAGCGACGCCGCGGCTCGGTGGGCAGGCTGTGCCGGCACCCTGATCCGGATCTGCGGTTCGCCGAGTTGCGTGTCGTGGATGAGGCCGGCAATGATTTGCCGGCCGGCCAGGTCGGTGAATTGATGGTTCGTACGCCCACATTGATGCAAGGCTATTTTCGCGACCCCGAACAGACCCGCGCCGCGTTCCGCGACGGTGGCTGGTTCATCACCGGCGACCTGGGGTATCGCGACGCCGATGATTTCATATGGTTCGTCGGCCGCAAGAAAGACATTATCCGCAAGCGCGGCGAGAACATATCCGGCGCCGAACTGGACCGGGTGGTGGGTAACCACCCGGCTGTACAAGAGGCGGCGGCAATCGCCGTGCCGGCCGAGCTGGGCGAGGACGAGGTTCTGGTGGCGGTGGTGCTGCGCCCGGGGCAGCGCGTCGCCGCACGCGAAATCGCCGATTGGTGCGCGGCCCGCCTGGCCCGCATCAAGGTGCCTCGTTACGTCGTATTTGTCGACGATCTTCCGCACACCGCCACGCATCGCGTGGAAAAGCACAAGCTCAAGAAAGATCCGGCTTTGCTTGCCCGTGCCATTGACCTTCAGGAGCCGACCCGTGGTTGATACCGCCAATGCGGATTCCCCGCTGGGACCGGATGCGGCATACGCCGCCCACCTGGCACAAGGGCGCTTCATGCTGCAGCGTTGCGATGCTTGCGCCCGCTACGTTTTTTTTCCCCGCGTGATGTGCCCGCATTGCGGCGGCCCGCAATTGCTCTGGGCCAAGGCGAGCGGTGGGGCAACGGTTTACTCCGTGACGGTCGTGCGCCGCAAGCCGCAGCATGGCGGGGATTACAACGTCGTGCTCGTCGACCTAGACGAAGGGCCCCGCATGATGAGCCGGATCGAAGGCGCGTCCGCCGGCGCGGTATGCATAGGCATGCGGGTGCGCGCGCGGATCGCGTCGGCCGGCGACACCTGGTTCGTGGTTTTTGATCCGGCTGAAGAGGCCTCGCGATGAGTATCGAAAGCTTGCGTGGCGCGGCCGCGATCGTCGGTGCCAGCGTGGGAACCCCCGGGCCGCGTCCGGGCATGAGCGCTCTGGACATCATGGCGGACGCCGCGATGGGTGCGCTGCGCGAGGCCGGGCTGACATTGCAGGACGTCGACGGCCTGTTCGTCGGCTCGGCCTATCATTATTTGTCGACGCTCTCGGCCGCCGAGTACCTGGGCATACGGCCGCGCTTCTCCGACAACAACATGGTGGGCGGCTCGTCGTTCGTTGCACATTTGCTGACCGCCTCCATGGCGTTGGCCACGGGCCAGTGCAACGTCGCGCTCATTTGCTATGGCAGCAACCAGGGCACGGGCTTCGGCAAGTTGAAATCCATGTCCGAGATTCAAAAATACGAAGCGCCTTTCGAGCCACGTTATCCCATTTCCAGCTACGCATTGGCCGCGGCGCGCCATATGCACCAGTATGGCACCACCCGGCGCGACCTGGCCGAGGTTGCGGTGGCCGCGCGCCAGTGGGCCCGGCTCAATCCTGATGCGCAAGAACGCGGCGCCCTGACCCTGGACGATGTGCTGGCCGCTCGCATGATCAGCGACCCCCTGGGCCTGCTCGATTGCTGCCTGGTCACCGACGGCGGCGGAGCCCTGGTGCTGGTACGGGCCGAACGGGCGCACGATTTTCCGAAGCCGCCCGTCTTTGTGCTGGGTGTGGCGGCCGCGCACTGGCATCGCCAGATCAGTTGCATGCCCGATCTTACCGTTACCGCCGCCGCGGAATCGGGGCCGCGCGCCATGGCGATGGCGGGCATTACGCATCGCGACGTGGACGTGGTGGAGCTCTACGACGCTTTCACCATCAATACGCTGCTGTTTCTCGAAGACCTGGGTTTCTGCGCCAAAGGCGAGGCAGGCGCTTTTGTACAAGACGGCGGCATCGCCCCCGGCGGCCGCTTGCCCGTGAACACCAATGGCGGCGGCTTGTCGTGCTGCCATCCGGGCATGTATGGAATCTTCCTGCTGGTGGAAGCCGTGCGGCAGTTGCGCGCCGAGGCGGGCCAGCGGCAGATACCGGGCGCGGCTATCGCTCTGTGCCATGGCAACGGCGGCGTGCTTTCCAGCCAGGTCACCGCGGTGCTGGGAAGTGCTACCACCCTTTGATGCGTATCGATAATTACAAGGAGACTGACAATGCGCTTGATGACAAGCCTACTTGCGGGGCTGTGCCTGATGACCGGGACTGTTGCGGTGTTTGCGCAGACCTACCCCGACCGCCCCATCACTATCGTGGTTCCGTATCCGCCGGGCGGCGCCACCGACCCGATTGCCCGCACCTTCGCCAATAAGCTCAGCGAAGCCTGGGGGGTGCCGGTCATTATTGAAAACAAGCCCGGCGCCGGTACGACCATCGGCATGCAGTATGTGGCGCGGGCCAAGCCGGACGGCTACACCATCATCATGGGCACGACCAGCGTCGGCACCAATCCGGCGTTGTATGCCAAGCTGCCTTACGACACCCTCAAGGATTTCAGTTTCCTGAGCCGCGCGGGCGTCTTGCAGATCGTTGCCATCACCAATCCGGCAGTACCGGTGAAAAGCATTGCGGAACTGATCGCCTATGCCAAGCAGAACCCCGGCAAGCTGAATTATTCGTCGGCCGGAAACGGCACTATCACTCATTTGACCGCCGAGTTCTTCCGGGCGTCGGCCGGCGTCGAT
>DASPIV010000699.1:0-11296 GCA_035628955.1 Bordetella sp. | reverse complement strand
CCCAGCCATTGCAGTTCGGCGCCCAGGCTGGCCGAGGCGCCCGCCCATGCGCCGGGCGCTTGCGCGGCGCCCGCCAGATCGTCGTCCAGCAGCAGGCATTCCAGGTTGGCCAGCCGCGCATCGGCGCTGCGCAGCGCTTGTACGGCGTCCAGGAAGGCGGGGTGGCGTTCGCCGCGCAAAGGGCTGCCCAGGTACAGGTCGCCCACCGCCGCCAGCGTCAGCGCGCGAGACGCAACTTGCGTCTTGCCATTGCTCATGGCTGATCCTGCCCGCCATGCGAGAAGAAGCGATGGCCGTCTTCGAATACATTGGGCTGGTTGAAGATCGACAGGAACACCGCCCCCTGCGGCGCATGCGCAATGTGGCGGTTGCCGGCCGGCCGCCAGACGAAGTCGCCCGCGCTGGCGCTGCCTTCGTCATCGACCAGCGTGCCTTCCAGCATATAGGTCATTTCCAGCGCGGTGTGTTCGTGGCTGGGCACTACCGCGCCCGGCGCCAGCTTGAACAGAATGGTCGAGCGCCCGGCCTCGTCCTGATACAGGATCTTCATTTCGATGCCTTCGAATGCCGTGGCTTGCCAGGGCATGTGGGCGGTTTCGACGAAACGGGAGCGGTGTTCCGGTGCATTGATGATCGGCATGGGTCAGGTTCGCGCTAAGAGATTCGGGGAAGGGAAGCGGCGCAGGTCGAAGCTGCGGTCGTGCGCCAGGGCGGGCAAGGCCGCTCGCGTGTGGGCGACCTGATCCAGGTCCAGCTCGCATAACAGGACTTCCGGCGCGTCGCCGGCCTCGGCGATGATGGTGCCCCAGGGGTCGACCACTAACGAATGCCCAAAGGTTTGCCAGGGGCCGGGGTGTTCGCCGCAGGTGGCCGCGGCCACGACGTAGCAGCCGTTCTCGATGGCGCGTGCCCGCAGCAGCGCATGCCAGTGCGCACGGCCGGTTTCCCTGGCGAACGCGGCGGGCACGCACAAGACCATGGCGCCGGCCTGCGCCAGGCGGCGATACAGGGCCGGAAAACGTAAGTCGTAGCAAATGCTCAGGCCAACCGGCCCCCACGGGGTATCGGCCAATGTCGCGTGCGTGCCGGCCTGGTAGGCACGCGATTCGGCGATATCGCGGCCATCCGGCAGGCGCGCATCGAACAAATGCACCTTGTCGTACTGCGCGGCGATACAGCCCTTAGCGTCGAGCAGCAGGCTGCGGTTGACCAGTTTGTGCGACGGTTCGGGCAGTTTTACGGTCAGGCTGCCGACCAGCAACCAGACGCCATGCCGGCGCGCGCACGCTTGCAGCACCGGCAGTGCGGGATGCTGCTCCATGCCGGAGGCTGCCTGCGCCATGGCTCGGCCGCTGCGGTCCAGGAACGCCGCGAATTCGGGTAGCGCGATCAGTCGCGCACCGGCCTGGGCGGCGGCCGCCACTTGCGTGCGGATGGCGGCCAGATTGGCGTCCATGTCGTTGCCCGGGCAAAGCTGGATGCAGCCGATCTTGAGTTTGGCCATGGCGATCATGCGGCCGTCAGCCCCAGCTTCTGGCGTGCCTGGGCGGGCGTGGCCAGGCTGTGGCCCAGTGCGGCCGCGATGCCCGCGGCCTTGTCCACCAGTTGGGCGTTCGATCGCGCTTGTACCCCTTTGTCGAGATAGAAGTTGTCTTCCAGGCCGACGCGGATTTGTCCGCCCAGCAATAAGGACTGGGCCACCATGGGGAACTCGTGGCGGCCTATGCCGAATGCGGCCCAGACGGCATCGCGGCCTATCGCATTGCGCAATAGCACCATGGTTTCAGTGGTGGCCGGCGCACCCCACGGAATCCCCAGTGCGAACTGGAAGATCGAATCGGCCGCAATGGTGCCGTCGTCGATCATCTTGCGCGCCAGCGCCAGGTGTCCGGTATCGAATATTTCCAGCTCGATCTTGACGCTGGCCGGGATGACGGCGGCAATCGCTTGAATCTGGCTGGCCGTATTGACCAGCGCCCCCGCGCCGAAATTGACCGAGCCCATGTCCAGCGTGCAGATCTCGGGCAGCAATTCCACCACGTGGCTGACGCGTTCGTGCGGGGGGCGCACATTCGACCCCGGCCCCGTGCCATTGGGGTGGTCCAGGGCGGGTACATAGCGCGCACCCGGCCCAGTGGTCAGGTTGATGATGACATCCGAGCCGCTATCGCGAATGCGCTGCACCACCTCGCGGTAGTGCTCCCCGGCCATGCTGGGTTTGCCAGTCTGGGGGTCGCGAACATGGATGTGCACGATAGCCGCGCCCGCCGCGGCGGCCTCGACCGAGGCCTGGGCGATCTGTTCAGGGGTAATGGGCAGTTGGGGATACCGGCTGGCGACGTCGTCGCCGCCCGTCACCGCACAGGTAAGGATCACCGGCTCGCTCATGCTTGCGTCTCCAATTTAAAACAATCGATTGATTTATTTCGGCGGTAATTAGATCTGCCAGATCAGCCGGTAATTTGATGCCGCTTCGGTCGAATCCTAGTATTCAAGCGCTATTCCGGCAAGTGGTTTTTTTGTAACGCCAGAATGTGCAATACTGCTAAGCCATATTGTTGCGTATTAAGTTCTAATAAAGCGAATGAATTGGCCTAATTATGCCGATAATTCGATGAAAAAAATAAACAATCGTTTTAAATAAGCCCCGGGGTGCCCTGTAATATCCTGAACACCGCTATAAATGTCCCCGTGCGGCGGTTCGCCCCGCCTGTTTTTACGTTGCGCCCTCTTCCATGACCGCTTCCAAGCCGGCCCCTCAGACCCCCCTTGCCTCCGGTCCCGCCAAGGCCAAGACAGCCCTGGGCGAGCAAACCCGTATCGAGATCCTCGACGTGGCCGAGGCGATCTGCGCGCGTGAAGGATTCGAAGGCCTGTCCATCCGCGCCATTGCCAATGTGGCCGGCGTGAACGTGGCGGCTATCAGCTACTACTTTGGATCGAAGCGGCAGTTGTTCGAGGCGATGTTTCGCCGCCGGGTGGTGCCGGTCAACGAAGAGCGGCTGGCCATGCTGGAACAATGCCGGCTGCGGCAGGACGGCGACTACCTGGAAAGCGTGATCCGGGCTTTCATCACCCCACCCATGAAGTTGACGGATTTCATCGACCCTAGCGGGCGCCCGGCGTTGGTCGTGATGCAGTTCCTGGCGCGGGTGTTCGCCATGCCGGGTGAAGACGCCTTTCTGTTGGAATATTACGAACCGGTACGCAGCCGTTTCGTCGAGGCCTTGTGCCGCGGGCTACCCGATTTAAGGTTGGAAGACGTGATCTGGCGCTACAACCTGATGGTGGGCGCGTTGATCTACGCCATGGCCGGCACCGTGCGCATGACGCGCGTGCCCGAGGCGTTTCCCGATAGCCCGCCTCACCCGCCGGCTTCGGCCGACGATGCCATCAACCAGATGGTGCGCTTCCTGAGCGGCGGCATGCGGGCCCCCAAAGCCTGAATCCGCCCGGCATGCGCTAGCGTATTCCCGCCCGCATGAACGACTGCACGAACTGCCGCTGAAACAGCAAAAACCCTACCAGCAGCGGCGCGGCCGACAGCAGCGTGGCCGCCGTGATCACCGACCAGTCGATGCCCTGGTCGGTGGCCGCGAACACTTGCAACCCCACCGTCAGCGGGCGCGATTCGACCGAGTTGGTAATGATCAGCGGCCACAGGAAGTTGTTCCAGTGGTGGCTGACCGACACCAGCCCGTAGGCCACGTAAATAGGCTTGGCCAGCGGCACGTACACCTTCATCAGTATTTGCAGCGGCCCGGCGCCTTCCACGCGCGCGGCCTCTTCCAGCTCGCGCGGCACGGTCTTGAAGGTTTGCCGCAGCAGGAAGATGCCAAACGCCGACGCGAAATACGGCAGGCCCACCGCAAATACCGTGTCGCGCACCCCCAGCAGGCTCATCGAGCGGTAGTTCTCGACCAGCAGCACGTCGGGCATGATCATCAGTTGCAGCAGCACCAGCATGAAAACCAGGTCGCGGCCGCGGAACTCGAAGCGCGCGAAGGCATAGCCGGCCAGCGTGGAGAGCACCAGTTGCGCCGCCAGCACCATAGTGACCAGCATGAAGGTGTTCAGGAAATAACGTGGAAACGGCGCGGCGTGCCAGGCGCGGCTGAAGTTCTCGAGCGTCAGCGGCGCCAGCAGGTCGAAGCGGGTGGCGTAGGCCGGCGGATGGAACGCCGCCCACAACGCATACGCCAGCGGCAGAATCCACAGCAGGCCCAGCAGCCAGGCGCCCAGGGTATCGAGCTTGCGGGTCATTGGTAGTGCGTCCTGCGGTCGAGCCAGCGGAACTTCACCAGCGCGGTAACGGCCAGAATCAACAGCAATACTACGGTCAGCGTGGCCGCGTACGATGTATCCCAGAAACTGAAGCCCACCTGGTAAATGTAGAACAGCAGCAGTGTGCTGGCGTTATCGGGGCCGCCGCGCGTCATGACCACCACGTGGTCCACCAGCCGGAAGGCATTGATCAGCGCATTGACCAGCACGAACAGCGTGGTGGGCATCAGCAGCGGCCACAGCACCCGCCGGAAGTACTGCCAGCGCGATGCGCCTTCCAGCAGCGCCGCCTCGCGCAGCGAAGGCGATACCGTCTGCAGGGCCGCCAGGTAGAAGATCATGAAGAAGCCGGCTTCTTTCCACACAGTTACGACCATCAGCGCCGGTAGCGCCGTATCGCGGCTGCCCAGCCAATTTGGGCCGGCCATGCCGAACCAGCCCATTACCTGCGCGATCAGGCCGTACTGCGGCGTATAGAAGAACAGCCAGATATTGGCCACCGCCACCATGGGCAGTACCGTAGGCGTGAAATACGCCATGCGCAGGAAACCGCGTCCGGCCAGGTTGCGGTTCACCCACAGGGCCATGACCAGCGCAATGGCGATCGACGTCGGAATGGTGCCCAGTGCGAACCACAGGTTGTTCCACAGCGACTGCCAGAACACCGGATCGTCGCGCATCAGCGTGTAGTTCTCCAGCCCCACGAAGCGCGCCGGCCGGCTGCCCCGTGGGGTGGAAAAGAAGCTGTGCCACAGTGTGGCCAGCGCCGGATAGTGCGTGAACGCGGCCAGCAGCACCAGGGCCGGCAGCAGCAGCAGCCAGCCATACACCGCTTGCATGGACCGCGTCATCGCGCCCGGGCCCTAGCGGTACGAACGCAGCACGCGGTCGGCCTCGCGCTGCGCGTCGCTCATTGCCTGCTGCGGCGTTTTCGAGCCGGTCAGCATGGCTTGCAGGGCGTCGTTCAGGGTCTTGGTCACGCGCTGGTTCTCGTGGGTGGAAAACTCGGCCACGCTCACTTCCAGCTGGTCGCGCGCCACCGTGGCGGCCGGGACTTCAGCGGCGTACTTCTTCATTTTGTCGGTTTCCCAGGCGGCCGGAGTTACCGCGACGTAGCCGGTGGCGATGCTCCAGTCCGCGGCGCGCTCGGGCGTGGTGGCCCATTGGGCAAACTTCAGGGCCGCGGCCTGCTGTTCGGGGGTGCCGCTCTTGAAGATGTAGAAGTTGCCGCCGCCGGTGGGGCTGCCACCGCGCTTGGCCTTGGGCATCATGGCCACGCCGAACGGGAAGTCGGCACTCTTGCGGATGTTGGTCAGGTTGCCGGTCGTGGTCCAGACGATGGCGGCCTTCTTTTCCAGGAAGTCCTTGGGCGTGGTGCCCCAGTCGACCGTGCCGCGCGGCATGACGCCATACTTGGCCGACAGGTCGTTCCAGAACTGCGCCGCCTCGATTACCGCGGGCTTGTCCAGGTAGACCTCAGTGCCTTCTTCGTTCATCAGGATGGCATCGTTCGGCGTGGTCAGGGCCTGGAACAGCCAATAGGCGAACGCGCCGCCCGAAGGGATCTTGATGCCCCATTGCGTGACGTTGCCGGCGGCGTCTTTCTTGGTGAGTTTCTTGCTGTATTCCACCAGCTCGCCCCAGGTGGCGGGGGCGCGTTCCGGGTCCAGGCCCGCTTCTTTGAACAGGTCTTTGTTGTAGTACATCACGATGGTCGAACGCTGGAACGGCACACCCCATACATGGCCGCCCGCGCGGCTGTTCTGCATGAAGGCGTCGTAGAAGCCGCCCAGCCATTTCTTGTCGGCATCGGATTTGGCCAGCCCGTCGACGGGCACGATGGCGTCTTCGTCGATCAGCGTGAACATGTCGGTGGACAACAGCACTGCCAGCTGCGGCGGCGTGCCGCCCTTCAGGGCTGTCAGCGCCTTGGCGATCGAGTCCTGGTACGAGCCGGCATAGATGGGCTTGATGTCGATGCCGGGATTGTCTTTCTCGAACGCGGCGACCATGTCGTCGACGATCTTGGTAATAGGGCCGCCAACGGCCACCGGGTAGTAGAACTCGACTTCTACCGGCTTGCCTTGCGCATACAGCGGCAACGAAAGAAAGGTGCCGGCCAGGCCGGCAACCAGGGCTTTGAGGGCGATGCGTCGCATGATGGCTTTTCCTAGTGGAGATCGGCGCCAGGGCGCCCGGGGGTGGAAATGACCGCCGTATCGGCGGCAAAGAAATGCTGGTGCTCGGGCTGCCACGACAGGCCGAGCGCGTCGCCGGCGTTGGCGTGCAGGTGTCCCGCCACCCGCACGGCCACGCCGCGGCTGTCGCCCAGGCGGCATACCACGATGGAATCGGCGCCGAAGTACTCGACGCTTTCCACGGTGGCGGGGCGGCCGCCGGCGTCGATGCGGATATGTTCGGGACGCACGCCCAGGCGTACCGCGCCGTCCGGCGTGTATGCCAGCGGGGTCCCCTGCGTGCCGGCGATGACGCGTTGGCCGCCGTGTTCGGCCAGGCCAATCAGATTCATGGGCGGCGTGCCGATGAAGCGCGCCGCGAACTCGGTGGCGGGCCGCGCATACAGGGCGTCGGGCGTATCCAGTTGCTCGATACGGCCGTTGCGCAGCAAGACCACCTGGTCGGCCATGCTCATGGCCTCGGTCTGGTCGTGTGTGACATACACCATGGTGATGCCCAGGGCCTGCTGCAGGGCGCGGATCTCGCGCCGCATGTCGTGGCGCAGTTGGGCGTCCAGGTTGGATAGCGGCTCGTCCATCAGGCAGACCGGCGCATCGGAAATGACCGCGCGGCCCAGCGCTACGCGCTGTTGCTGTCCGCCCGACAACTGCGAGGGCTTGCGGTCCAGCAGCGCCGACAGGCCCAGCAGGTCGGCCACGCGTTGCAGGCGGCGCGGGTATTCGGCGGCCGGCTCTTTACGCACTTTCAGGCCGAACAGGATGTTCTCGCGCACCGAAAGGTGCGGGAACAAGGCGTACGACTGGAACACCATCGAGATGCGCCGCTGCGAGGGCGGCAGATGGGTGACGTCGCGCTCGCCGATGCGGATGCGGCCCGAGGTGGGCGTATCCAGCCCCGCGATCATGCGCAGCGTCGTCGATTTGCCGCAACCCGAAGGGCCCAGCAATACGGTGAAGCTGCCCGCGGGTGCCGTGAAACCGACGCCCTGGATGGCGGCGGCCTCGCCGTACTGCTTGGTCAGGTCTTCCAGGATGAGCGTGGACATGGTTGTTGTGTACGGTATGTCAGGCTGTCACGGCGCTATGGCTTGCGGCATGCGCGCAGGGTGTTGGCGTTGCGCAGATGCCCAGCCCTCATTCTGGCGGCAAATGAAATCCTTTTCATTCTGCGGTGCAAACATGACGCCGCCGTGTCAAAAGTCCGGTGCGGATCACTCATCGATGAGCGCGCCGCCTTCATGAAAGGGATACGGGCCGGGATAGGCGCCGATATAGGCGTGATGCGTTATCAGCGAGCCTGCGCGCCACTCGTGCAAGTGAAAGCCCGGCGGTTCCATGATGAACGCCGAGGGACCATCGGGCCGCAGATCCAGCGCCACCTGGTGCGCCGGACCCGGGCAAGTCGACGCTATCGTGCCCCCGAAGCGCCGGAAAATGGTGCGGTGCAAATGGCCGCACAGGATTCTTTCCACGTTGGGATGCTCCGCCACGATCTGTTCCAGCTCTGCCGCGCCCTCGAGCAAGCCGATGGCGTCCATGTGCGCGATGCCAGTGGCAAACGGCGGATGATGCATGGCAATGGCGGTCGGACGCCCCGGTTGTTCGGCCAGCCGGTCGCGCAGCCATTGCAGCCGTCGCTGGCACAGCGCGCCATGGCTTTGCATGGGCACGACGGTGTCCAGCATCAGCAGGCGCAGCGGGTGCTCTTCCACCGTGTACTGCACGTAGCCTTCCATGTCCTGTAGGTAGCGGTGCGACGGAAACGCCGCTACCAGCGCCTCGCGTGCGTCGTGGTTGCCCGGCATCAGGAAGTACGGTGCGCGCAGCGGGGCCAGCATGTCTTTCAGGTGCGCGTATTCCTGGGGCCGGCCGAAATCGGTCAGGTCGCCGCTGATGATCACCAGCGTGGGCGCGGGGGCCAGCTGGTTCAGTGCTTCGATGGCCGGCGGCAGGTAGCGGTCAGTCTCGACCACGCGGTATGCCTTCTGCCCCGGCATGCGGATGTGCAGGTCAGTGATTTGTGCGATGAGCATAATGAGCAATATCCGAAGTCAATGAAGCGCGCGCAGCGGTGCCGCATCGTTCTGGCGAGCCAGGACAATGCTGACGGTTTCGCCCGCGGCATGGCTGCTGTGGGCCGGCGCCACCACGGCAAAGCGCTGGCCGTCGTCCAGCCCGATTTCATAACGCACCGAGCTGCCCAGGAAAAACCGCGCCAGCACGCGCGCGGGCAAGGTGCCGGCGCGCGCCGGTTCCAGGCGTGCCTCGTGTGGGCGGAACGCCAGGGCATCGCTGCCCGGCACCAGTACGCCATCGTGCAGGGCGGCCTGCACGCGGCACAGCGTGCCCAGGAACTCGGCCACGAAATCGCTGGCGGGCTCTTGGTACAGGGTTCTGGCGGTACCTACTTGTTCCAGATGGCCGGCCGACATGACGGCAATGCGGTCGCCCAGCATCATGGCCTCGTCCTGGTCGTGGGTGACGATGACGGTGGTGATGCGCAGCTGGCGCAGCATCTGGGCCAATTCGACGCGCAGGTGTTCGCGCAACTTGGCGTCCAGGGCGGTCAGCGGCTCGTCCAGCAACAGCACGCGCGGTTCGATCGCCAGGGCGCGGGCCAATGCCACGCGCTGGCGCTGGCCGCCGGACAACTGGTCGACCCGCCGGTCGGCGAAACCGTCCAGCCGCACCAGCGCCAGCAGCTCGCGTGCGCGGCGGTCGCGCTCGGCCGCGCTGACCTGGCGCACGCGCAACCCGTAGGCCACGTTCTGCACCACCGACATATTGGGAAACAGCGCATAGCTCTGGAACACCACGCCCACGCCGCGCGCCTCGGGCGGCAGCGCGGTGACCTCGTCATTGCCGAAGCGGATCGATGTGCCCGGGTCGGCCTGTTCCAGGCCGCAGATCAGGCGCAGCAGGGTGGTCTTGCCACAGCCCGACGGGCCCAGCAGCGCCAGCGTTTCGCCGCCCCGCACTTGCAGGTCGGTGGGCTGCACCGCGCGCGTGCCGTCGGGCCAGGTCTTGGCGCAGCGTGTCAGGGTGATGGCGACAGGGTCGGTCATGATGGCAAGGTCCGGGTAGTAGCGATGCGGGACGGGCGATCGCCGCGCGCGGCCAGCCACTGCAAGCCCACGAGCAGCGGCACCAGCATCAGCAGGAACACCAGCGTGTAAGCCGAGGCGATTTCCAGCCGCATCGAGGCGTAGCTGTCGGCCAGGCCGACTGGCAGGGTCTTGGTCAGCGGCGTGTGCAGCAGCCAGGTAAGGTTGAATTCGCCGATCGACAGCGTCAATACGGTCAGTGCGCCGGTAACGATACCGGGCGCGGCGTTGGGCACCACGATCTGCAGGAAGCGCTGCGTGCGCGAAGCGCCCAGGGTGGCGGCGGCTTCGTCCAACGTGGCCAGGTTGGCGCCGTGCATGCTGGCGCGCGCGGCGCGCACCATGAACGGCAAGGTGAACAGCACATGGCCGATCACGATGAACCAGATGCTGCCGCGCAGGCCCGGCAGCGTGCCCCACGAAACAATCAGCGCCAGCGCCGAGGCCAGCCCGGGCACCGCTACGGGCAGCGTCAGCAGTTCTTCCAGCGCGCGCGCCAGCCGGCCGCGGTACAGCGTCAGTACCCAGGCGGCCGGCACGCCCACCACGGTACAGATGGCCAACGTCATCAGGGCCACCGCGAGCGAGCGCCAGATGGTGTCGGCGTACAGGGACCACACTTGTTCGATCCAGCGCAGCGTCAACCCGCTGGACAGGCCCACGAAGTAGTTCCGGGTCAGGCCGGCCAGTACCGACAGCACTACCGGGCCGATCAGGAATGCCGCCACGGCCAGCGTAACGGCCAGGCCCAGGCGGGTATCGGTCTTGGAAGCGTACATGCCTGCATCCTGCCCTACGCCGCCGCGCCCAGGCGCGCACCGGCCAGGCTGTGCGCCACGTACAGCACGGCCCAGGTAGCCAGGCCCAGCACAATGGACAGGGCGGCCGCCACCGGAATGTTGGCGTAGTTGGTGAATTCGTTATAGATCGTGATGGGCAGCACGTCGATCTGCGTGGCCAGGGTGAAAGCGGTGCCGAAGGCGCCCATGCTGGTGGCAAAGCTCATGGCGCCCGCGCCGATCAGGGCGGGCGTCAGGGCCGGCAGTTCGATATCGACGAAGCGCCGCCAGGGGCTGGCGCCCAGCGTGCGCGCGGCTTCCAGCAGGCTGGCATCGATCTGTTCCGCCGCGGCTGCCAGCACGCCGATGCAGCGCGGCAGCGAAAAATACAGGTAGCCCAGGAACAGCCCGCCCATGCCGTAGGCAAACACCATGCGGTCGCCCGTCAGCCAGTCGGTGACGGTGCCTATGACACCCTGGCGCCCGGCCAGCAGAATGATCAGAAACCCCACCACCACGCCGGGAAACGCCAGGGGAAACATCAGCAAGGACATCAGCAGCCGCCGCCCCGGGAAATGGCGATGCCAGGCCAGGAAGCGGCCCACGGGCAGTGCCGCCACCAGCGTGGCCAGCGTGGCGGCCAGCGACAGCGCGACTGTATTGAACAGGCTAATCCAATACTGGGCCCGGGTCAGCACCGTCAGGTAAGCCGACTGGCCGTCCCTGATCTCGGCCCCCACCAGCGCCAGGCCCGCCATCGGCAACAGCCAGAACGCCAGGAACAGCGTCGCCGCGGGCGCGGCGAACCAGATCCATCCGCGGCGCGTCATGTCAGCAGCCTGTGGCCGGCGCCCGGGCGGCGCGCGCCGGTCGCATCAGTTCACCTCTTGCGCATAGCGCTGCGAGAACGCACGCTGGCCGGCCGACATCT
>DASPIV010000698.1:0-5151 GCA_035628955.1 Bordetella sp. | reverse complement strand
TTCGCAGCCAGGACAAGAACCGCGGCGAGGCGCTGGAGCGCCTGGCCGAGATGGTCCGCAGCGTGGCGCAGCCGCTCAAGCTGCGCCGCCCCACGCGCCCGACCCGGGCATCGCAGCGCCGCCGTGTGCAGCGCAAAGTGCTGCACGGCGAAGTCAAGCGCCTGCGCGGCAAGATCACCGACGACTGACTCATGTTCCGTTCCGCCCGCCACACGTACCTGGGGTTGCTGGCCGCTGCCTATGCGGTGTTGTGGGTGGCATTGGCCATCCGGCCCGCCGATCGTTCCGCCTGGCTGCTCGAAAACGCCCTGGTGCTGATGTTCGGGGCGGTGCTGGTGGTGACGCGCCGCTGGTTCGTGTTTTCGCGTGTGTCGTACACGCTGATATTCCTGTTTCTGTGCCTGCATGCCGTGGGCGCCCATTACACCTATTCGCACGTGCCCTACGACGACTGGTGGCGCGCCCTGACCGGCCATAGCCTGAACGAGGCCATGGGCTGGAAGCGCAACCATTTCGACCGGCTGGTGCATTTCTCGTATGGGCTGCTGTTTGCGTATCCGATCCGCGAAATATTCCTGCGCGTGGTCGAAGTGCGCGGCTTCTGGGGCTATCTGCTGCCACTGGACGTGGCCTTGTCCACCTCGGCCCTGTACGAGCTGGTCGAATGGGGCGCCGCGGCCTGGTTCGGTGGCGACCTGGGGGCCGCCTACCTGGGCATGCAGGGCGATATCTGGGATGCCCAGAAAGACATGGCGCTGGCCGCCACCGGCGCCTGTATCGCCATGCTGATCACGGCCCTGGCCAATCGGGGCGCGCGGCGCGACTTGGCGCGCGAATGGGCCGACAGCCTCAAGCCTGGCCAGCCAAGGCGCGCAGCGGATACGTGAATCCGGCGAAATGCAGTGTGTTCAGGCCCAGGTGGGCCAGCACCGCGGCCGCCAGGCCACCATACCGGTAGGCCACTCCATAGGCCACGCCGGCCAGGCCGGCCAGCACTACCCATTGCATGCCGCCCGCAATATGGGCCAGCCCGAACAGCGAGGCGGCCACCGCGATGGCCAGGGCCGTGCCGCCGCGCCGGTGCTGCCAGCACGTCGTCAGTTGCTGCTGGATATAGCCTCGGAACAGCGCTTCTTCGGCCAGGGTGACCAGCAGGGCATTGTTGGCGAGCCAGAGCCAACCCTGGGCCGGCCACTTGGGCGCCCAGCCCACCAGGCCGGCGGCCAGCGCGACCCCCAGGCAGACAGCGGCCGCGGCCGCGCATGCCACCAACGCGGTACGCAAAGTCGTGGCGGCATCCGCGGCCGCCATGCGTGGCGCCAGCGCCAGCAGGATCCAGAACGCCACCAGCGGCTTGTCCAGGTTCAGGTACATGTTGAACGGCATGGCGTCGGCGGTATAGCGGGCACCCGCAATCGCCTGCACGTTGTGAAAGCCGGGCAGCAGGTGCAGGCTCAGGCCCACGGCCAGCACCATGAACAGGGCATGGCCCGCGGCAATACGCCATGGCGGCCCCGGTGCGCGTACCGCCAGGCCCGCGGCCACCAGCAGCGCCAGCCACAGCAGCGCCACCGGTTCCAGCGCGCCCTGGCCCAGCGCCCAGGCATAACCCGCGGCCAGCGGCGCCAGGGCGTACGCGCGGGTGGCGGCCGGCCATAGCAGGATGGCGGCCATACACAGGGCAAGCCACGGAAACAGGGCAGGCAAGGGCAGCGGCATGGTGGCGGGAATACGACGACGGGCCGGCAAGCGTACCGCTAAATCGGCCACGCCGTGACCGGCTGGTTTACAGTCAGATGCAATCGCACCCCCGGAGCCCGAGGCGACCATGACGATCCTGACTTGCCTGATGCTGGTGGCGGCGCTGTTGCCCGCCCTGATTGCGTTCACTGCCAAGGCCGGTGGCCGCGCATTCGACAACAACGAGCCGCGCGCCTGGCTGGCCAGCCAGCAAGGCTGGCGTGCGCGCGCCAATGCGGCACAGGCGAATACGTTCGAAGCCTTGCCGTTTTTCTATGCCGCGCTGCTGCTGGCGCTGCACAACGGCGCCGATCCTTCATACCTGGCCAGCCTGGCCAGCGCATGGCTGGTGCTGCGCGTGGCCTATGTCGGCCTGTACCTGGCCAGGCTGGGCGCCTTGCGTTCGCTGGCGTGGGCGGCCGCGGTGGCGCTGAACATCGCCATGCTGTTCGCCGGCGCCTGAAACGCCGCCCGGCGCGGCCTCAGGCGTCCCAGCTGAAGGTCTGGCGCACGGTGCCCTGTCCGGATAGCGTCACCTGGCGGGTTTGTTCGTTGCCGTTGAAGCGGGCCGATATCCTGTATTGGCCCGGCGGCAGCTTCACCAGCAGATAAGGGCCGTCGGCCGTGGTGCTGAGCACCGCCTTGCCCTGTGCGTCGGTGATGGCGACCTGCACGTTGGCCAGATAGGCGCCGCCTTGCGTGGCGGCGAAGGTCAGTGCCAGTGGATAGCTGCTGCTGGCGGCCTTGATGGCTTCGGATTCGTCATGGCCGAATCCTCCCATCACATACTGCACTTGGCCTTGCTGCTGCGCCGCAGGCAAGGCGGCGGGTTGCGCGGCAACCGTGCCCGCGGCCAGGACGACGCAACCGGCCGCCAGTAGGGAGGCCATGCGTGACCTTTCGTGGCGCTTGTCCATGGTGTACTCCTGCAAGCCCGGCGCTTGGCCACGGCCGGGCATGGTGGTGTCCCGGATCATCCGGGGCAAACTCCGGATCATTGTGCTGCAGTGAAGTCCGGCGGGTGTTTCACAGGGTAAATATTGGAAGTGAAACGCACAGGCTGAAAGGCACCGGCGCCTGCGCGCTCGCGCCCCTGGGCCGCCGGCCCGCTTCAGGTCAGGCACGCCACTGAAAGGCCAGGTCGGTGTCCCCGGCAGCCACGCCATCAGGTCCGTAGCGGCGCTCGTGCAGTTCACCGCGTCCATCGGCATGCAGCGCCAGTATGGTCGAGCCGCGCGTACCGTAATCGGGGCTGACGATGAAAGGGCTGCTGAGCAGCCGTTCGCGCGCCAGGCCGATGCCGGTGTCGGGCAGGCTGGCGTCGTCGGCCGGTGTGCGATCGCGCAGCGTGGCATACAGCGCCGGCAGGTCGGGCTGGGGCGTATTCAGCAACACTTGCTGGAAGGCCGCCTTGGTCCGCGCCAGCTTGGGCCAGGGCGTATCCAGCAAATGGTTGGACACGGCATAGATGCCTGGCGGCAGGAGGCGCGGCGTGCCGTCGCGGTTGCCCACGTACCAGGCCGTGGCCGTATCGCCCACGATCAGATTGAAGCCGTTGTAGCGCGCACCGCGCTCATGCACCGCCGCCGCATACTCGGCGGGCGAGGCATCGCCGCGCAGATAGTCTTCGACCAGCGCGCCGCGCGTAGGCGCATCGGCCAAAATTTGCAAAGGGTCGCGGAAATTCGTGACGACCGCGTAGCGGCCGCGTTCGTCCACGCCCATCCACGAGCCGCCGGCGCGCAGGTCGCGGCCGGCATAAATGGTGGGCCGGCCTGGCCAGGCCGCGGCCGGCTGAGTGGGACGTGCATGGAATTCGTCGCGGTTGGCGGCTATCAGTACCGGAAGATCGGCAGCGCTATGCAGGGCCAGCACGGCAAGACACATGGCAGGCTCCGTTCAGGCGTGTACGAAAGAGGCTTGCCGGGGCTGGGCCAGGCGGAAGTAGTCGTCGGTGCGCATCACGATCGATGCGTCGAGCCGGCCCGCGTTGAAGACGATTTCGTCGTGCCGGTCGCGCAGGGTGGGGTCGACCAGCAGCGCCAGGTCCTGGTTGAATGAAAACGGCGGGATGGCGCCGATCTCGCAGCCCGTCAGCTCGCGCGCCTGCTCGTGCGAGGCCAGCGACGCCTTCTTGCCGCCGGCGGCCGATGCGATGGCGGCCAGGTCGGCCTGCTTGTCGGCAGGGAATACCGCCAGCACATGCAGGCGCTGGTTGGATGTGATCTTTACCCGGCATACCAGCGCCTTCGCGCCCTGGCTGACAGCGGTGCCGCGTATGGCGGCCACTTCTTCGGATTTGCCCGCGGGCTCGTGCCGCAGCAGGCGATAGGGCACTTGGTGTTCAGTCAGCAGGGCTTGCAGTTGCAGGAAGACATCCATGGCAGGCGGAAGGGCTGGGCGACGAATGCAGGGATGATACGCTTTCCGCCTCGTTCCACCAGCCGCCACCCAGCGCCTGCAGCAAGGCGGCCGTGTCGGCATGGCGGTCCGCCTGGGCCTGTATGCGGTCCGCGCGGGTACGCAATTGCTCGCGCTGCGCATCGAGCAAGGCCAGTTGACTGACCCCGCCGGCCTGGTATTGCCGAACCGTGATGTCGTAGACGGCCTGGGCCTGTTGTTCGGCCTTTGCCCGGGCCTGCAGGGTCTCGGCATCGGCCTGCACCGCGCGCAAGGCGTCGGCCACTTGCTGGAAGCCTTGCAGCACCGTATCGCGATAGGCCGCGGCGGCCCCCTGGTAGGCCGCCTCGGCGGCGCGCTGGCGGGCCCGCAGCTCGCCGCCATGGAACAGGGGCTGGGTCAAGCCCAGCGCCAGGTTCCACACATTGACGCCATCGGCGACATCGCCAGCCCGGGTACGCTGCGAACCGAAACTGCCGGTCAGCGTGAAGCGCGGATAAAGGTTGGCGGTCGCCACGCCGACCTCGGCCGCGGCCCGATGCCACAGGGCTTCGGCGGCCAGGATGTCCGGCCGCTGGCGCGTCAATTGCGACGGTACGCCCAGCGGCACATCCAGGGGCAATTCCAGCGTGGCCAGCGCCGGCGCCGGCAGGTCGGCCTGGGCGGGCAGGCGGCCCAGGTACACCGCCAGTTGGTGCCGGAGGCGGTCGATATCTTGTTGCTGCGCCGGCAGCGTGGCGCGCGTCTGCGCAAGCAGCGACTGCTGGTTGCGCAGATCCAGCGCAGACACGCCGCCGGCCTGATGGCGCCGGTGCATGATGGCCAATTGGCGGGTCTGTACGTCGAGCTGGGCCTGCGCGGCATCCAGCCGGGCCTGCAGTCCGGCCTGCCGGATGGCGGCCGTGGCCACGTTGGCCGCCAGCGTCATGCGGGCAGCCTGCAGCTCATGCTGCCGGTAGTCGACCTGGGCACGCAGGCCTTCGAGCGCGCGTTGTTCGGCGCCAAACAGGT
>DASPIV010000697.1:0-3108 GCA_035628955.1 Bordetella sp. | reverse complement strand
CCGCCTTCGACGCCGACTGGGAAAAGAACGCCTACATCGAGCGCGTGGTGCGCGATGCGGCGCAATGGGTCGAGGCGCGGAAGGTGGCGGGGCTGAAGCTCGAGGTAGTGCGCCTGCCGGGCCGCACCCCCGTCATCTTCTTCGACGTGCCCGCCACACGCGCCGACAGCGGCGATACCGTATTGTTGTATGGGCACCTGGACAAGCAACCCGAGTTTTCGGGGTGGCGTTCCGACCTGGGGCCCTGGACGCCCAAATACGAAGACGGCAAGCTCTACGGGCGCGGTGGTGCCGATGACGGCTATGCCATCTATGCCTCGCTGACGGCCATCATGGCGCTCGACGCGCAGGGCATTCCGCGGCCGCGCTGCGTGGGCATCGTCGAAACCTGTGAAGAATCGGGCAGCTACGACTTGCTGCCTTATGTCGATGCGCTGCGCGACCGCCTGGGCAATGTCGCCCTGGTGATTTGCCTGGATTCGGGCGCCGGCAACTACGACCAACTGTGGATGACCACCTCGCTGCGCGGCATGGTGGCGGGCACGCTGGAAGTGCAAGTGCTCGACGAAGGCGTGCATTCGGGCGATTCCAGCGGTGTCGTGCCGTCCAGTTTCCGCATTCTGCGCCATCTGCTCGACCGTCTGGAAGACAGCTCCACCGGCCGCCTGTTGCCTCAAAGCCTGCATTGCGAGATTCCCGCCGAGCGCCGCGAACAGGTGCGAGAAACCGCCCGCATCCTGGGCGATGAAGTATGGCGGCGTTTCCCCTGGAGCTGTGGCGCCGATGGCAGCTTCGTGCTGCCCATGACCACCCATCCCGAAGAGGCGTTGCTGAACCGCACCTGGCGCCCCACGCTCTCGGTGACGGGCGCCGAAGGCCTGCCGCCGCTATCCAGCGCCGGCAATGTGCTGCGTCCGCGCACCGCTTTCAAGTTGTCGCTGCGTTTGCCGCCACTGATCGATGCGGTTGCCGCGTCGCAGGAAATCAAGCAATTGCTCGAAGCCGATTCGCCCTATAACGCCAAGGTCATATTCCATGCCAACCAGGGCGCCGCCACCGGCTGGAACGCACCCGACTCCGCGCAATGGCTGACCCAGGCGCTGGATGCGGCATCGCGCCAGTATTACGACGCTCCCTGCGGCTATATCGGGCAGGGCGGCACCATTCCCCTGATGAGCCTGCTGCAGGAAGGTTTTCCCAAGGCGCAGTTCATGGTGTGCGGCGTATTGGGCCCGCGCTCCAATGCGCACGGTCCCAACGAATTCCTGCATGTACCCTATGGCAAGCGGCTGACCGCCGCCGTGGCGCAAACCATGGCGGCCATGCCGGCCTGATGTCCGCATGATGCACACCGCCGGCGCCTACCAGCGCGTCATCGACGATACCCGCCTTTGGGTGGAACGGGCCGTCATAGGCCTGAATCTATGCCCGTTCGCCAAGGCGGTCCAGGTCAAGGAGCAGGTCCGCTATGCGGCCAGCGATGCCACCGACGCCGAGGGCGTGCTGGCCGATCTAGAAGATGAGCTGCTGCTGTTGTCGCAGGCCGACCCCGAACAGATCGACACGACGCTGCTTATCGTGCCGGACGCGTTTGGCGATTTCTACGAGTTCAACGATTTCGCCGAGCTGTCCGACCGTTTGCTCAAGCGCCTGCGGCTGGTGGGCGACCTGCAGGTGGCTACCTTCCATCCGGCTTTCCAGTTCGCCGATACCGAGCGCGACGATATCGAAAACTGCACCAACCGGTCGCCGCATCCTATCCTGCATCTGCTGCGTGAAGACAGCATCGACCGCGCGGTCGATGCCTTTGCCGATGCGGCCGATATCTACGAGAAAAACATCCAGACCCTGCAGCGGCTTGGCTGGGAAGGCTGGCGCAAGCTGATGGCTGGCTGACGGTGGCTTTGCCAGGCGCCAGGTTCTCCCGCAGGGCGCCGCCCAGTGCTAATGAGGCCGCTTGGCGTAGCGCGCGGCCATCACGGCGCAGACCATCAGCTGGATCTGGTGAAACAGCATCAGCGGCAGCACGATGGCGCCCACCGCCTGGCCGGCGAAGATCACCTGGGCCATGGGGATGCCGCTGGCCAGGCTCTTCTTCGACCCGCCGAACAACAGCGTGATGCGGTCTTCCAGGCTGAACTTGAATACGCGCCCCAGGGCCATGCAGCCCAGCAAGGCCAGCGCCAGCAGCACTGCGCAGCCCACCACCAGGCCCAACAGGGCGAATATGGGCGTTTGGCGCCACAGGCCTTCGTTGACGGCTTCAGAGAACGCCGTGTAGACCACCAGCAGGATGGAGCCCTGGTCGACGAACTTCAGCAGGGCCTTGCGGTGGTATATCCATGCGCCGATCCACCGGCGCATGAATTGCCCCAGCACGAATGGCAGCAAGAGCTGCAGCATGATCTTGCCCACGGCATCGAACGAAATCGGAGCGCTGGTGCTGGCCACTACAACCGTACCCACCAGCAGAGGCGTCAGGAAAATACCCAGCAGGCTGGAGGCCGAGGCGCTGCACACCGCGGCCGGGACGTTGCCCCGCGCCATGGAAGTAAAGGCGATGGCCGATTGCACCGTGGCCGGCAGGCAGCACAGGAACAGCACGCCGGTGTAGAGCTCGGGCGTCACCAGGGGCTCCAGCACCGGCTTGAGTGCCACGCCCAGCAGCGGAAACATGATGAAGGTGGCCGAGAATATCGTCAGGTGCAGGCGCCAATGGGTAAAGCCGGCGATGATGGCATCGCGCGGCAGACGTGCGCCATGCAGGAAGAACAGCAGGGCAATGCCGATGTTGGTGATCCATTCGAACGCCACCATGCCCTGGCCGTGAGCCGGCAGCACGCTGGCGATGATAACGACGATGACGAGATACAGCGTGAAGCGGTCGGGAAGGAAGCGGGTGTAGCGGGACATGGAGGATGGTGGCAGGGCGGCGGCCGACGGTGTGGCGGCCAAAGGGCGCTATTGTAGACGGCACTGCGATAGTGTTTTTATTCAGCTTGTTGTAGGGTTTTTTGTGGGCGAAGGGTTGTTCGTTGGTCGACTGGTTCTTGCCCCGTCCCGCGCCGTTCGGGCAAGCGGTGGCGGCGAACGTGCGTCGGGCTCGGG
>DASPIV010000696.1:0-6971 GCA_035628955.1 Bordetella sp. | reverse complement strand
GGTCGGCCAGCAAGGCGCAGCCATAGGGACCCGCGATGTAGGCGCTGAGATCCAGCACCCGTACTCCCTGTAGCGGGCCGTGGCCCGCGGGAGTATTGGCAATGGTGGCAGATGAAGTCATGAATGAGTCCGGACAAGAGTGGTGCGCCGGCCGCCGCGGCTCAACGGGGCAACAGCCCCAGGCGGGTGGCGGTCTGCACGATGGCTTCGGCGCGTCGCACGAATGGGGCGTCGACCATCTTGCCGTCGACCACGTAAGCCCCCACGCCTTGCGCATCGGCGCCGTGTGCCGCCTCGAGCACGCGCACGGCATGGGCGATTTCTTCGTCGGTGGGGCGGAATACCGCATTGGCCAGCGGCACCTGGCTGGGGTGGATGCAGCTCTTGCCCAGGAATCCCAGACGGCGCGCCAAGCCGGCCTCGGCCTGGAAACCATCGGCATCGCGGATATCGGCAAACGCAGAGTCGTAGGCAAAAACGCCTGCTTCCGCCGCGGCCAGGCGCAAGCTGAACATGGCCTGTTGCACGGCGGCAGGCTCGCGCCTGGCTATACCCGCGGGCTCGAACAGATCGCCCAACCCCAGTTGCAGGCCGGCGACCCGGGGATCGGCGGCGGCCAGCTCGGCCGCCTGGCGCAAGGCACGCGCAGACTCGATATTGAGCAGCAGGCGCACGGGCCGGGTCACGCCATTGGCGCGCTCGGCCTGCGCCAGCGCGCGTGCGGCTTCGCGCACCTGCGCGGCGTCCTCGGCCTTGGGCAAATTCAACATGTGCAAGCCTTCTTGCACCACGGATTGCACATCGGACGTGAAATGGGCGGTATCCAGGGCATTGACGCGTACGATCAGGGTCTTGCCGCTGTCGCGCGCCAAAGCCGCGGCCAGCCACTGGCCCAACTGCTGGCGCGCTTCATCCTTGCGCTCGGGCGCGACTGAATCTTCCAGGTCGAACGACAGCGCATCGGCGGGGCCGGCCAGCGCCTTGGCGTACAGCTCCGGCCGCGAGGCGGGCACGAATAGTTTGCTTCTCATGGCGATGGCCGGCTTATTCGATGGTGATGTGGCGGTCGTGGGCTACCTGCTTCCACTTGGCAGCGTCGGCGCGCACTTGCGCCGCGAACTGGGTGGGGTCCAGGTCCGCCGGCACGGCGCTTTCGTTGGCGAACATTTCGCGCATCTGGGGCTCGGCCACGATCGCGCGGACCGCGGCATTGAGCGCGCCCACGACAGGCTCGGGCGTGGCGGCCGGCGCCAGCAGGCCCCACCACAATTCGACCGAATAGCCCGGCTGGGCTTCGCCCACCGTGGGTACGTCGGGATAGAACTGCGAACGCTCGGGCGAGGTAACGGCCATGACGCGCAGGCGGCCGCCCTTGAGCAGCGAAGCCGCCGAGGCGAAGCTGGCCACGACGAAATCGACGCGGCCGCCAGCCAGGTCGTTCAGGGCCTGCGACATGCCCTTGTACGGTACATGCGTGAACGAGGTCTGGGCGCCGCCGGCCAGGATCTCGGCGGCCATCTGATTCACCGAGCCCAGCCCGGCGCTGCCGTAGTTGAGTTTGCCCGGCTCTTTGCTCCCCACCGCCAGCAAGTCGGGCAGGCTGGCATATTTGCTGTCTTTGGCTACCACCAGGGCCATCGGGCTCTTGGCCAGCATGGCTACCGGCGCGAAGCTGCGCACCACGTCGTACTTGATATTGGGCTGCACCGCGGCACTGGTGGTCAGCGACGATGACGACAGCATCAGTACCGAACCATCGGCCGTGGCCCGCGCCACGTAATCAGCCCCTATCGTGCCGCCGGCGCCGGGCCGGTTTTCAACAATGACCGACGACGACAACCTGGCCGACAGTTTTTCTGCCAGCACCCGGGCGAACACATCATTGCTGCCGCCAGGCGGGAACGGCACCACGATGGTGATGGCTTCGGGAATCGAGGCAGGCGGTTGGGCGGCGCAGGCGGGCAAGGCAGCCGACACGCCAGCCACGAGCACAAGGCCCGCGTAAGCAGCTTTGATCATTTGAGTTGTCTCCGGATTATGGCGCCGCACTATGAGCGGCAGCGGTTTTGTTCAGGATCTGAGCCTTGGATGCTAGGCCAGCCATCCGATGATATAAAGCGAGGATTGCTAAAACACTACGTGAGAATTTCTCATGAAGATAGAATCCTTCCGTACCCTGAACGCGGTATTGCGGGGCGGCAGTTTCGCCGCGGCGGCGGCCGACATGAACTTGTCGCCCAGCGCGGTCAGCCTGCAGATGAAGCAGATGGAGCAATACTTCGGCCAGCCGCTGTTCGATCGGTCGGCACTGCAGGCGCGGCCCAATGCGCTGGCGGCGGAAGTCGACGAGGTGCTGCGCGAGGCGCTATTGAAGCTGGACGCGCTGCGCCGCCGCAATTCGCCGGCGGTGGCCGGCATGGTGCGCCTGGGAACAATCGAACCGCTGCAGGTCACGCTGCTGCCGCCCTTGCTGCGCTGGGTGCGCGAACACCATCCCCTGCTGGACGTGCGCCTGGTGCGCGGGCGAGTAACGGACCTGGTGGAAAAATTGAAGACAGGCGAGATCGATGCCGCCATTATCGTGCAGGCCGAGTCGGGCGGATCCCGGCGCCTGTCATGGACACCGCTGTTTCGCGAGCCGCTGGTCGCCATTGCTCCGCCCGACGCAACCGGCGAGACACTGGCCGAGCTGCTGCACGAGCACGAGTGGATACGCTTTGACAAAAGCACCATCGGCGGCCGGCTGGCAGCCCGTTATGTGGCACGCCATGCGCCGCATGCGCGCTGCCGCATCGATCTGCAGTCGCTGGCCGCCCTGACGGCATTGGTATCGGAAGGATTGGGCGTGTCGGTACTGCCCGACCCCGGCCAGCACCTGTATGCCGTGCACCCGGTGCGCGTGCTGGCCCTGGGCAGGCATGGCCCGGCACGGCAGATTTCATTCGTGTGCCGCCAGCCCGACCAGGAAAACCGCCTGGTGCTGGCGCTGCTATCGGGAGCCCGGGCGGCACATGCCCGGCGGCACGCCTGAAGATGTCGGCCTCAAACCCGCGCCTGAGCAGTAGCGCAAGCACGCCCTTGAATGAGCTACCAGGCGGCTTGTACCGACTGGGCAATGTGGTCGCGCAACCACTGGTGCGCCGGGTCACGGTGGATGCGCTCATGCCAGAGCATGAGCATCTCGAAACCCGGAACCTCTATTGGCGGCTCAGTCACCTGCAACATGGCGTTGCCGCGCGCCAGCCGAGAGGGCACCATCGCTACCAAGTCGGTGCTGGCCAGCACAGCGCCCAGAAACAAGAAGTGCGGCACGGACAGCACGACTCGTCGCGCCATCCCCAGCTTGGCCAACTCGGTATCCGTCACGCCATGAAAACCGCTGCCATCCGGAGACACGATCACATGGTCTAGCTTGCAGAATTGCGCCAGAGTCGGGCGACGCTTCAGCCGCGGATGGCCGGCACGCCCAGCCAGCACATAAGGCTCAGTGAACATTGAACGGCGACGCAGGCTGGTCGGCGCTTCTGTGCTGATGTGGAAAGCCAGATCGATGTTGCCCTGCTCCGCCTGGCGTGCCAGTACTTGCGGAATCAATTCCAATATCGCCAATCGCGTGCCCGGCGCCGTAGTCCGCAAACCGGCCAAAGCCGGCAGCACGATCGTGGACTCGCTGTAGTCCGATGCCGCTACGCGCCAGGTCTGGTTGGCCTGGGCCGGATCGAAAGGGCTGGACGGAGCAACGGCCTGTTCCAGCGCTTTGAGCGCGTTGCGCAGTGGCTCACGCAGCTCATCGGCACGTGTGGTGGGCCGCATGCCGCGCGGCCCGGGCAGCAACAGCGGATCGCCGAAAATTTCTCGCAGCCTGGCAAGCTGCACGCTGACTGTAGGTTGCGCCAGATGCAGGCGCTCGGCCGCGCGGGTCACGTTGTGCTCGGCCAGCAAGGCGTCGAGTGTGACCAGCAGATTCAAGTCCAGGCTTCTCAAGGAATTGTTCATGGCAATAGCTGTAATTCTGGAAATTCATTTCCAATATAGCTGAGACAGCCCTATCGTGGCATCTACTTACTGATGGAGTACCTGCCGTGAATGTTCTTCTGGTTTACGCCCACCCCGAGCCGCGATCCCTGAACGGGTCGCTCAAGCGCTACTCTGTTCAGCGGCTGGAGCGCAACGGCCATACGGTACAGGTATCCGACTTGTACGCCATGGACTGGAAGACCGCCCTGGATGCGCATGACCATACTGCGCACGAGCCCGGCACTCGCTTCGATGCCTCGCAAGACTCGATGCAGGCGTTCGAGAACGGCAGCCAGGCCACGGATATCGCGCGCGAGCAGGACAAGCTGCGCTGGGCCGATGCTGTCATTCTGCAGTTCCCGTTGTGGTGGTATTCGATGCCGGCCGTTCTGAAGGGCTGGATCGACCGTGTGTATGCCTGCGGCTTCGCCTATGGCGTGGGCGAGCACTCCGACACACACTGGGGCGACCGCTTTGGCGAAGGCGTGATGGCTGGCAAGCGCGCCATGCTGGTGGTAACGACGGGCGGCTGGGCCTCGCACTACGCGCCACGGGGCATCAACGGCCCGATCGACGACATTCTGTTTCCCATCCAGCACGGCATCCTGTTCTACCCCGGCTTTGACGTGCTGCCGCCGCATGTGATCTATCGCGCCGGCAAGATCGATAGCGCCGGCTTTGAGCAGGCCTGCGAGGCGCTTGGGCAGCGCTTGAACGATCTCTGGACAACGGCTCCCATTCCATTTCGCCGGCAGAACGCTGGAGATTATCTGATCCCGGAATTGACGCTACGGCCCGGACTCGAGCCAGGAAAGCCAGGCTTCGGCATCCATGTCGACCTGCAGCGATCCTGACCGATATCGGTATTGCGCGGGAATCAGCCTGCCGCATGTAAAAAAAGGGATGCCCGCAGGCATCCCGAACCACCCTGCTACAGCAACTGTTCAATGGCGCCGGCCATATTGCCGGCTGCCGGGAAGTCAGGCGGCGTGCACCTGCGCGGTTTCGCCATGCTCGAACTGCGCTTCTTCGGTAGAGCCGGTCAAGGCCGTGGTGGACGACTGGCCGCCTTCGATCGTTTGCGTAACGGCATCGAAGTAGCCGGTGCCCACTTCGCGCTGGTGCTTGACCGCGGTAAAGCCCAGTTCGGCAGCCGCGAATTCCTTTTGCTGCAGCTCGACAAAGGCGCTCATCTGGCGGCGCGCGTAGCCATGGGCCAGTTCGAACATGCCGTAGTTCAGCGCATGGAAACCGGCCAGTGTGATGAACTGGAACTTGTAGCCCATGGCGCCCAGTTCGCGCTGGAACTTGGCCACGGTGGCATCGTCCAGGTTCTTCTTCCAATTGAACGAAGGCGAGCAGTTATAGGCCAGCAGCTTGCCGGGGAACTGGCGGTGGATGGCCTCGGCGAACTTGCGCGCGTATTCCAGGTTGGGCGTCGAGGTTTCGCACCAGATCAGGTCGGCATACGGCGCGTAGGCCAGGCCACGCGAAATGGCCTGCTCGATACCGGCCTTGGTGCGGAAGAAGCCTTCCACAGTGCGCTCGCCGGTGATGAAGGGACGGTCATTCTCGTCGACGTCGCTGGTGACCAGGTCGGCCGCATCGGCATCGGTACGGGCCAGCAGCACGGTGGGCGTGCCCATGACGTCGGCCGCCAGGCGCGCCGACACCAGCTTGGCCACGGCTTCGCGGGTGGGCACCAGGACCTTGCCACCCATGTGGCCGCACTTCTTCACCGATGCAAGCTGGTCTTCGAAATGCACGCCGGCCGCGCCCGCCTCGATCATGGCCTTCATGAGCTCGAAAGCATTGAGCACACCGCCGAAGCCCGCTTCGGCATCGGCCACGATGGGCGCGTAGTAATCGATATAGCCCTGGTCGCCCGGGTTCTTGCCTTCCATCCATTGGATCTGGTCGCAGCGGGCCAGGGCATTATTGATACGGCGAACCACCTGCGGCACCGAGTTGGCGGGATACAGCGACTGGTCGGGGTACATCTCGCCAGCCAGGTTGGCGTCGCCCGCCACTTGCCAGCCGGACAGGTAAATGGCCTTGAGACCAGCCTTGACTTGTTGCATGGCCTGGTTGCCGGTCAGCGCCCCCAGTGAATTCACGAAAGGCTCGCTGTGCATCAGTTCCCACAGCCGGGTGGCGCCCCGGCGCGCCAGCGTGTGCTCGACAGCCACCGAGCCGCGCAGGCGCATCACATCTTCGGCGCTATAAGCCCGCTTGATGCCCTGCCAGCGGGTGTTCTCGGCCCAGCTCTTCTGCAGATTGCGGATTTCGGTTTCGCGGTTGCTCATGAAATGCTCCTGGTTGGGTAAGGAAAAGACTACGAATCTGGGGCTGCGCGATAAGCGCTGCGTTGGATAAAGTCTATGCCTGTGCTGCAGGGCAATGCGATCTTATGTCTTATATAAGACTAAAAATTTTATTATTTAAATTCATATAGTTATATAATTAATTTCATATTATGAAACGAAATTGCCCGCTGTGAAATGCCGCGGCGTTGCTGTGCAGCACCCGCTTCCATATGGCGACGGCGGCTTTCCACGATATGAAATATTGGGCTCGACCCAGGGCTACAATGCAGTTTCCAGACCCGTTGTTCCCCACATCCATCCCATGTCTTTGTCGAATGCCCCGCTGGGCCACGATGTTGCCTATCCGGCGCAGTACGATCCCAGCCTGCTGTTTCCCATTGCGCGCGCCCACAACCGGGCCAGCCTGAAGCTGCTCGGCGCCCTGCCTTTCGTGGGCGTGGATATCTGGAATGCGTATGAGTTGTCGTGGCTGAATCCCAAGGGCAAGCCGCAGGTCGCCATGGCCACGTTCACCGTGCCGGCCGACAGCCCCAACATCATCGAATCGAAGTCGTTCAAGCTGTACCTGAACTCGTACAACCAGACGCGCCTGGATGGCGCACCGGTACTAAACGAGCGCCTGGCGGC
>DASPIV010000695.1:0-3518 GCA_035628955.1 Bordetella sp. | reverse complement strand
CCTGCAATCTGCCGTGGCCGCAGGCCTGTGCGGCATGGGGACAACCTTTGCGGGAACCGCCGAAGGCGCCGCCCGCATGCTGCAGGCTGCGTGGGACGGGGACGGCAACCAGGACGCCGACACGCTGGCCCGAGACGTCGTGGCCGACTTTCGCAAGCGAGGCTTATCCATTCCCGGCATAGGGCACAACCTGCACAAGCCGCGCGATCCCCGCACAGCACGGCTGTTTGAAGTGGCACGCGAAGAGGGCTATGCGGGGCGCTATGTCGAACTGATGACTTCGATCGGACTACACGCGGAAGCCGCCTACGGCAAGCCGTTGCCAGTAAACGCAACGGGCGCCATCGGTGCCTTGTGTTGTGAACTGGGCTTCTCGTGGAAGGCGGCACGCGGAGTGGCGGTGATCGGACGGGCGGTCGGGCTAGTGGGGCACCTGGTGGAAGAGCAAGGCAACCCCATAGCGCGTGAAATCTGGCTGCGTACTGAAGAAGAAACAAGCTGCCAGGATGAAACCTCGGCCGACATCGGCCGATAGGGAGGCTTCATGTTTATCGGAACAAAGTGGTGCAGAGCTGCGGCGGCCTTGTGCCTGGCGCTGGGTGCGCAGGCCGCGTCGGCTGCGCAAGGCGAATGGCCGGACAAACCCATCCGGTTCATCGTTCCCTATCCCGCCGGCGGAGGTACCGACATCGTGGCGCGCGCCATCGGCAAGAGAATGGCGGATAGCCTTGGGCAGCCCGTCATCATCGAGAATCGGCCCGGCGCAAGCACCATTATCGGCACCGAGGCAGTGGCCCGGGCGGCGGGCGACGGTTACACCATAGGCCTGGTAACCGACTCGCATGTGCTGAACCCCATCTTCTTCGGCAAGAAGCTGCCTTACGACTCGCGCAAGGATTTCGCGCCGGTCAGCCAACTGGTATCGGTGCCGTTCATTCTGGTGGCGAATCCGAAGACTGGCGTGTCCACGGTCAAAGAGCTTATTGAGGCAGCCAAGGCGCATCCCGGCAAGATCACCTACGCATCGATCGGCAACGGTACGCCGCATTACCTGGCCATGGAATGGGCCCGGGCGCTGGCCAATATCGATCTGGTGCATGTTCCCTACAAGGGGGTGGCGCCAGCGTTGGCCGACGTGGTGGGCGGGCAGGTTGACGTGATGTTTACCGGCATGTCGTCGGGGTTGCCGCATACGCGCACCGGCCGCCTGAAAGGCCTGGCCGTGTCCGGCCCGCAGCGCTCGCCCATAGCGCCAGACATCCCGACGGTTGCCGAAGCCGGTTTGAGCGATTTTGCCTTCATGACGTGGTATGGCGTAGTGGCGCCGGCGTCGACGCCGCCGGAGCTGGTGGCGCGGCTGAGCACCGAGTTGCGCAAGGCACTCGAAAGCCCGGAAATACGCGACCAGTTCCTTCAATTGGGTGTAGAGGCGGCGCCGTCCAGCCCCGCGGACTTCGCCAGCTTCATGGACAAGGAATCGGTCAACTATGACCGCATCATCAAATTGACCGGCGCAAAAGGTGAATAGTGGAACTGAATGAAGAGCAGCGGCTTATCCGCGATACCGTGCGTGCGTTGGCGCAGAAGCAGTTTGCGCCGGCGGCGGCCCGTGCCGACAAGGAGTATCGGCCGCCGGTCGAGAATCTGAAGGTCCTGGCCGAGCATGGATATACGGGAATTTTCCTGCCCGAGAGCTATGGCGGTGCAGGGCTCGGGTTGCTCGAGACCGTACTGGTCGTAGAGCAATTGGCGCGATCGTGCGCCAATACGGCCATGCTGTTTTCCTGCACGGACGGTGCCACGCCGCGCGCCATTCTGCAGATTGGGTCAGAGGCGGTCAGGCGCCGTTATCTTCCCGCCTTCGCGAAGGCCGAGCTGTACGCCGCCTGGAGTATGTCCGAAGCGAATGCGGGGTCGGACGTAGGTAATGTGCAGACTCGGGCCGTCAGGCAGGGCGGCCATTATGTGCTTAACGGCAGCAAGCTGTGGTGCAGCGCCGCCCAGGTCGCCGATGTGTTCCTGGTGCTGGTTCGCCTGTCCGATGAGCCCGGCATGAAGGGCGTAGGCGCGGTACTGGTCGAGCGCGGTGCAACAGGTTTCTCGGTGGGCCGCCACCTGGACTTGCTGGGCCTGCGCGGCACGGGCATGGCCGAATTGGTGTTCCAGGATTGTCAGGTACCGGCGGAAAACCTCTTGCTGCCCGCCGGCAGGATGAAGGACCTGCTGCAGGTGCTCGATGCCGATCGCATTGCCGGCAACCCGCCTATTTGCCTGGGGCTGGCGCAGGCCGCCCTGGCGCAGGCCGTGCAGCACCTGAAGGATCGGGTCCAGTTCGGGCGGCCGCTGGCCGACAACCAGGGGCTGCAGTGGAAGCTGGCCGACATGGCGATGGATATCGAGGCGGCCCGCGCACTGGTCTATGGCGCGGCCGTGGGGGTGGACTGCGGACGGCATTCGGTCGCCCAGGTGTCCATGGCCAAGACCTATGCCAACGAAATGGCGGTAAGAGTCACGAACCAGGCCATGCAATTGGCCGGCGCCTATGGGCTGTCTGAAGAGTATCCCTTCGAGCGGTATTTCCGGGATGCGCGCGGCATGTCCATTGGCTACGGCACGACAGAGATCCATCGCAATTCGATTGCGCGGGAAATACTGAATGGCAATTATCCGGCCTGACCCGGACGAGGATTCCATGCATTCCAATATTGAACTCATCGAAGCAGCGGACGGCCGCTCATTCCAAGCCTACCTGAGCAAGCCCGCGCGTCCCAACGGACACGCGGTGATCGTGCTGCAGGAAATTTTTGGCGTGACAGCCACGATCCGCGAGGTGGCCGACCGCTATGCGGAGCAGGGCTATCTGGCACTGGCGCCCGACTTGTTCTGGCGTATTGAACCCGGCATAGAGCTGGAACACGACAAGGCCGGCGTGGCGCGTGCTTTCGAATACCTGCAGCGTTTCGACGAACTGGCCGGTATCGAGGATATCGGCCGTACGGCGGCGCATATTCGTGCCATGGAAGGCTTCCAGGGGCGGCTGGCCGTGATCGGGCTGTGCCTGGGGGGAAAACTGGCTTATAGGGCAGCCGCAAGGCTGCCGGTCGACGCCGCCGTGGCGTTCTACGGCGTAGGGATCGAGAAGAGCCTGGACGAAGCCGGGTCGCTGCAGTGCCCGTTGATGTTGCACTATGGCGGCCGCGATCGCTATGCCCCGCCAGAGGCCGTCGATCTGATCGAGGCGGCATTGCCTGCGGCGCCGCGCGCTGTGCTGCATCGCTACCCGCAGGCCGATCACGGTTTCTATACCCGTGGCGCGGCACAGGATGCCGACCTGGCGCACGCGCGCACGCAGCGCTTCCTGGCGTCGGTGCTGGGAGCGGATCAATGAAGGTACTGCAGGACATCCGGATACTGGATCTGGGGAATTTCATTACCGCGCCATTGGCCGGCATGTTGCTGGGCGAGCTGGGTGCCGACGTGATCAAGGTCGAGCGGCCCGGCACCGGCGACCCCTTCCG
>DASPIV010000694.1:0-3007 GCA_035628955.1 Bordetella sp. | reverse complement strand
CGTGCGCCGCATCACCAAGCGCCCACACTTATCGGTTGTTTCGTTGTTAAAGAGCGGTACTGCTGACTGCGCTGCTGTTTGTGCAGCACAGAAACGAGATTATGAGGCCTTTTTTTGAACCTGTCAAATCGGCTAAAACCGGATTTGAACCTCGCTTGGGCTGACTGCTGGGCGGCTTGCCAGGCGGGTTCTTACCACCCACACACTGCCTAAACACCGCCTGCTTCGCTGCCTTCCCGCCGCCCCGGCAAAACCGCTGCCCGAACCGCGAAAAGGCGAAACTATACACGAATTTCCACACCCCCGCCCAGCCCGCAAACAGCATGCCTGGAACCAACGGCACGCCCCCCCTTTTTACGTCCACAACCAATGCGCGCGCCGGTTGTAATCCATCTGGCGCAGGGCTTCGCTTTCGCGCAGGGCCCAATCGGGCGCTCCTATGTCGCGCAGCACATGTTCATCCAGGTCGCGCAGTGCCGTGGCTGTACGCCGGCGGGCCCGGCGCGTCAGGAGCGCGCACCACCATGCCGCCCAGGCCTGGCGCAGGAAGTCCATACCAATGGTTATTGCGTTGGCCGGCCGGGCGGCGGGCGCAGAGCTGAGTATCCCTTGCGATTCCATGATTGCCTCTCGAGGTTGAATGCCACACTGGTCAGCGTATAAGCACAAAAACCTGTTGTGAATCGCATTGTTCTGCCCATATTGGTCGGCTATGCTTACCAGATGAGCCGTCTACCCTTGAATACCCTGCCCGCCTTCCGCGCTGTAGCGGAGTTGCAGAACCTGCGCGCCGCCGCCGAGCGGTTGCATCTGACACATAGCGCCGTCAGCCAGCAGATCCGCGGGCTAGAGGAACAGTTGGGTTTCGAGCTGTTCGACCGGCGCGGCCGGCGGGTGGTGCTGAACCCGGCGGGCGAAGCGCTGTTGCGTAGCGTGCAGTGCGCCCTGGCGGAACTGGACAGCGGCGTGCAGACCGCGGCTTCGGTGGCGCGCGGGGCCAGCCAACGCTTGCGGGTATCGGTACTGCCGTCGTTCGCGCAGCGCTGGCTGCTGCCGCGCATGGCGCGCTGGCGCGAGCGCCACCCCGGCCTGACCCTGGAAATCGAAACTTCGCAGCAGGTGGCCGACCTGCAGCGCGAAGGCCTGCACGCGGCACTGCGCTCGGGCAGCGGACCCTGGCCCGGCGTGGTGTCCGACCCCTTGTTCGACGCCCCCATGCCCATGATTGTGCTGGGCTCGCCGGCCACCGCACGGCAATTGGCCGACAACCGCGCGGAAACTCTGGCGCGCCAGCCGCTGCTGGGCGACAAGGAATTATGGCGGCAGTGGTTCGCCGCCGCGGGCCTGGCGGTCAACGTGACACCGGTGGCCACCTTCAACGATGCGGGCCTGATGCTGCAGGCTGTGGAACAGGACCTGGGCCTGGGCCTGGGGCGCGAATTGCTGGCCGCCGATGCGTTGTGCGCGGGCCGCCTGGTGAAGGTATCGCCCATTAGCGTGGATTTCGAGCCTGCCGATACGTATCATCTGGTGTATCCGCCCGGCCTGCGCGACTGGCCCCCGTTGTTGGCGCTGCGGCAGTGGATACGCGATGAACTGGAACGCTCGCGCGAAACCCTGACTTCGCGCAACGGCCCGGCGCCGACCGGCAAAACTGAATCCAAACGTTGAGCAGGTAATCGCGTATGTCCCGGGCTGGCGTGCGCACAGGTTTTGTTGCATCCCCGCGCGACAGGCTTGCTATGCTGCGCCGTCGGAAAGAGGAGCGCGAGGTTCTCCCATCATGATGCTGCTCCAGCGCGTACGACGCGTATCCTGGCCACACCTGCTGGCCGGCCTGATGCTGTACCTGTTGATGGGTGCCGCCGGCCTGGCCGCAACCCAGCCCGAGCGCCCTCCCGATGCCGCCGACGCCGAGTCGGCCCTGTCGGACGCCCGCAAACAGATCGATGAGATCCGGGAACGCCTGGAAGACGGCGGCGAAGATGCGCAATTGGTACGCTGGCGCGCCGACGTACTGGACATCCAGTCGCGCGCCGATGCCCTGGCCGAAGCACTGGCGCCGCAATTGGCCAGTGTTACCGCGCGTCTGACCGAACTGGGCGAGCCGCCGGCGGGCGCCCGCGAAGCCCCCGATATCGCGGCGCAGCGCGCCCAACTGCAGAAAAACAACCGTGCACTGGACTCCCAGACCAAGCTGGCGCGGCTGCTGTCCGTGGAAGCCGCCCAAACGGCCGAACAGATTTCCACCCTGCGGCGCAACCAGTTCCAGGCCCGCCTGGGCGAACGGCGCGACTCGTTCCTGGGCACGCCATTCTGGTCGGAATTCCGTGGCGACCTGCCCCGCGACTTGCGGCGCCTGAAGGATCTGGCCGGCGAATTGCGGCAAGCCGCGGCGGCAACACCGGCCGGCATCTGGATCGTGCTGGCGCTGGCCATCGGCGCCGTCATGCTGCTGCGGACCGCCTGCAGCCGCCTGCTGGTCAGGCTGACGGCCACGCGCGTGCCACCCGGCCGCCTGCGGCGCTCGTTCCTGGCGGTCAGCATCGTGGTGCTGGCCGTGGCGACGCCAGGCCTGATCGCCGAACTTCTGCACATAGGCCTGACCTGGGACGCCACCCTGTCGGACGACACGGGCGACCTGCTGGGCGACCTGGTGGCCGTGGTGTGCTTCGGCGGCTACGTGGCGGGGCTGGGCCACGCGCTGCTGTCGCCCGACCGTTCCAGTTGGCGCTTGCCAGCCATTCACGACCAGGTTGCGCAAGGGCTGCGCCACCTGCCCATCGTGCTGGGCGTGCTGGTGGTGGCCATCTGGGTGGGCGATGAGCTGCCGGTGCTGCTCAACGCCAGCCTGACCACCACCATTTCCGTCACCTCGCTGGCGGCCCTGGTACTGGCCGCCGTACTGGCGTGGGGCCTGCGCCGCTGCACCCGCCTGCAGCAACAGGTACGCCAGGCAGACGACGAGGGCCGGGTGCCGCCGCGCCCCTATTGGCTGTCGGTGCTG